>PWLT01000322.1 GCA_003558415.1 Hyphomicrobiales bacterium | reverse complement strand
GACACGATCGCGCGATCACCTCAATGTTTGACCCGCTGACGGTACAGTGACGCTCGCCGGTGCTGCGGGTGCACGGCGCCGGCATTGATCCAGCGGTATCCGCGACCCCTGATCACCGGGATCACGCGCCGATGCGCGGAAACAGCGCGCCGTGGCCTGCACGGCCGCCGAAGGCGATCACGGTCATATGCGGTGTTTGGATCTTCCTCCAGGGCACGCATGTTGCGCGGCTTTACCAAGGTTGCTGACTTTCCCCAAACGCAGACGGCGTCTGAGGCAACCCCAAGCCCCACTTGTACTGCGCCCGGCAATTCAGGCTCCTGTTGCGCCGCTCGATTCATGTCGTCATGGTTACCGGCGACAATGAGCGCCCCGCGCGCCATGTCGCTGCGCAGGGCGGCTCGATGATCCTGTACTTCGTGCTGATCGTTCTGGCGATCGCGCTGCTGATCAACGACCTGATGACACGAAACCCCGAAAGGCATGAGAAAATGGATTACACCCACAACAGATTCATGAAGGGCGCCGATATCGATGCCGTCGATGCCCGCACGCGCGCCGCGCTTGCCGAGCGCGGCTTCGGCGTGCTCACCGAGATCGACGTGAAGGCAACGCTCAAGGCCAAGATCGGCGAGGAGATCGACGACTACCGAATTCTGGGCGCCTGCAATCCCGGTATGGCGCACAAGGCGATCCAGATCGAGCCGCGCGTCGGTGCGATGCTGCCCTGCAACGTGATCCTGCGCGCGGTTGAGGGCGGCGTCGAGATCAGCGCCGTCGATCCGGTCGCGTCCATGTCCGCCATCGGCAATGCGGAATTGATCGATATCGCCGCTCAGGTCCGCGACATGCTGAACGAGGCGGTGGACGCTGCATGACGCAACCTCGCCCGCCTGTATGGCGTGGCGGCAAGGGTGAAACCGGGGGCAGGGGGCGCCCGCTCAAAGCTGACCGGTGATCAGATTGTCGAGGCCCTGCGTCGCGGCGGCGTTTCATGGTTGCGATTTGTACAACCTCCGGTCCGGCGCGGAGCGCCCCATCCGTGCGGGCGAGATCCGCCCGCATCGTTCCACCGTCAAACCACCATCCCCAGAAGCAGCGCCACGCCGGTCATGAGTAGCGCCTGCAGGCCGAAAACCGTAAGTGCCGACAGAGCCAGCCCCGCAAGGGAGCGCCGCGCGTATCCCCGCCGGTCGAGCACCGCCACCACCAGAGCCATATGCAGCGGAAAGGCACTGACCAGCGTTGCGTAGAGATAGACGCCCGAGAGATTGCCGAAGGCGGCGGCTTGCGCGAGGGTAGGGCCGACGACACCCAACGCCTGCAACGGATCGCCGCCGAAGGATCCGAACATCAGCGCCGAAGCCGGATAGATCGCCACATGCAGTGCGATGAAGGCGCCGATGCGCGCCACCATGTCGATGACAAGGACCGCTCCGGGGCGAAGCCGCTCGGCCCGCAGCCGCGCAAAGAGCACAAAGCCCAGCGCATTCACGACAAAGACCACCGGCAGGCCGTTGGTCAGAATCTGGCGGAAAAACCGCGCCAGCGCCGCATCGGCTGCGATCAGATGCGGCCAGAAGCCCGGCACCATGGCGATGTAGAGCCCAAGCACCGGCGCGAGGGCGAGCAGGCTGAGCACAACCGTGTTGAGGGCGAAACGCGTCACGGGAAGCCTGACTGAAAAATGCCGGTCAAACCAGGCAAGAACAGGGATTGGGCTATCTGTGGTCATGGGGCTCCTATCTCGTGTCACGCCGCAGCCGCGCAGTCAGACCGTGACGTCCCGCTTCGCGGTCACCTCGCGCCTTCCGCCGCCCTTCGCGGGAACTGACAGGCGCCGTCACGATGACCACAAAGCCCGCTCCAATCCCCCCGTTCTGCCGCATCCCTGGCTCATCAAGACGCCGCCGGGGGAGGGCGGCAAGCATCCGACCCATCCTTTCGTCCGCCGATTCCGGCGCACCTCAGCAAGGGCTCATGGCCCGAAGCGTGAGGAATTTCCATGCATCAAGGTACACCACCGGCCTCAGCAGCGCACGCGCAGGGCCTCGTCCAGCAGATCGCGCACCGTTTGCGGAGGAACGTCTTCGGCGACGAAGGCCGCGCCGATGTCACGCGCGAGGACAAAGCGGATGCGTCCGTCGCGCACCTTCTTGTCCTGCGCCATCAGTCCCAGCAGCGCATCGGCATCGGGCAGCGGCCCCGGAATGTCGCCCGGATCGGCCTTCATGCCCATGGCGCGCAAATGCGCGCGCAGGCGGCCCGGCACCTCCTGCGGGCACAGGCCGAGCCGCTGCGACAGATCCAAGGCCAGCGCGCAGCCGATGGCCACGGCCTCGCCATGCAGCAACCGCTCGGAGTAACCGGTCGCCGCCTCCAGCGCATGGGCGAAAGTATGGCCCAGGTTGAGCAGCGCGCGCTCGCCCTGCTCGGTCTCGTCGCGCGCCACGATCGCGGCCTTCATCTCGACCGAGCGGCGCACCGCCACCTGCCGCGCCGCTGTGTCGCCGGCCGCAAGCGCCGGGCCGTTGGTCTCCAGCCACTCGAAGAAATCGGCATCGCCCAGCAGCGCGTATTTCACCACCTCGCCATAGCCCGACAGCAGATCGCGCCGGGGCAAAGTCGCGAGCATGTCGATATCGGCCAGAACCAGCGCCGGCTGGTGGAAGGCACCAACGAGGTTCTTTCCCTGCGCGGTGTTGATCCCGGTCTTGCCGCCCACCGAACTGTCCACCTGCGCCAGCAGCGTGGTGGGGATCTGCACGAAGCCGACCCCGCGGCGCAGGATCGCGGCGGCGAATCCGCCCAGATCGCCGATCACCCCGCCGCCCAGGAGCACGACCAGATCGTTGCGCTCGACCCCCTGCGCGAGCAGCCATTCGACGGCGTGCGCGAGTTGCGCCCAACCCTTGGTGCCCTCGCCCGGCGGCAGGGCGAGCGCCGACATCGCGATCCCGGCGCGGTCGAGCCCGGCCTCGAGGCTGGCCAGATGATGGCGCGCGACCGTTTCATCGGTGAGCACCGCAACGCGCCTGCGCCCGAGGAGCGGCGCGATTTCTTCCCCCGCCCCGGCGAGCAGTCCCGAACCGATGCGGACCTCGTAGGCGCGTGTGCCCAGCTCGACGGAAACGGTGTCGCGATGCATCTCAGGAACACTCCAGCACGTCGGGGCGCGTCTTCAGCGCCTTGAGGACCTTCTCGGCCGTGGCGTCGATGGAATAGCCCGGCTCGGTCTCCACGGTAAGATCGGCAAGGGCGTATATCGGCGTGCGGGCCTCGAACAGAGATTTCAGCGTTGCCCGCGGGTCGGAGGTCTTGAGCAGCGGGCGGGTGCCGCGGTGGCGAACCCGCTCCCACAGCAGATCCAGATCGGCCTTGAGCCAGACCGATATGCCCCGCTGCGAGATCATCTCGCGATTGCGCGGCATCAGGAAGGCACCGCCCCCGGTTGACAGCACCGCGGGCGGCCCCGCGAGAAGCCGCGCGAGAACCTGGCTTTCCTTGCGGCGAAAGAACGCCTCACCATCGCGTTCGAATATCTCGGCGATGCTCATATTGGCCGCGCGCGCGATCTCGTCGTCGGAATCGAGGATTGCCACGCCGAGCATCCGCGCAAGCTGTCCACCTACGGCCGTCTTGCCCGCCCCCATCATTCCGACCAGAGCGACCGTCTTTTTCAGGCGTGCGCCGTTCACGATTCTTCAACCCGTCCCGCTTTGCCGATGCCTGCAATGGCATGACCCGCGAACAAATGACATATATAGTCGCGCATGCAAGCACCGGCGAGCAGGACCGGGCAAACACGAGGCAAATCGGAATGCGTTACGTCATCAAGGGGCTCTTCTACATCGCGATACTCGCCGCGCTCGGCGTCATAGGCTATGCCTATCTCGGCGACATGACCCCCGATCAGGCGGAAATGACGGAACCCGTGGTGCTCGATGTGGACTAGGCGGCTTTCGCGCATGGCGGTCGGTGGCATGCTCGTGCTGGGGCTCGCCTCCGCGCCGGGGATGGCTGATCAGCCGCTTTCGGCGATCGACTGGCTGTCGCGCTCGGTCGCGGTGCCCCCCCCCGACATCCGCGCGCCAACCTCGCGCCCGGATGAGAACGGGCTGAGCCATGGCGAGATCACGGTCAGCCCGCTTGCCGATCCCTCCAGCGACGCCACCGGGTTGCTGCCCGCCGAGCGGTCCGGCATCGCACGTGATTTCTGGGGCGACGCCGAGGCCGCGCGTGTCGCCGAGGAAATCCGCGCGCTCGACACCGGCACCCTGCCGGCGCTGCGCGAGTTGATCCTCACCATCCTGTTGAGCGAACTCGACCCGCCGGTCGGCGGCGAGGACGAGCGCGGGGATTATTTCCTCGCACGCATCGACAAGCTGCTCGATTTCGGCGCGCTTGATCAGGCATTGGCGATGATCGAACTGGTCGATACCGGCGACCCGGAAGTGTTCCGCCGATGGTTCGACATCGCGCTGCTTCTGGGGCAGGAACAACGCCCCTGCGAGGCTCTGCGCGCCCGGCCTCGGCTCGAAACGAGCTACCCGGCGCGCATCTTCTGCATCGCGCGCGGCGGCGACTGGTCTGCGGCGGTGGTGACCCTGCGCAGCGCCGAGGCGCTCGGCCAGTTGACGGCGCAGGAGGAGGAAGTGCTCGCGCGGTTTCTCGATCCCGAGCTGTTCGAGGAAGCCGACCCCATGCCCCCGCTGGCGCGCCCCTCGCCGCTGCTGTGGCGGATGCTCGATGCGATCGGAGAGCCGCCGCCCACCCGTAGCCTGCCGCTGGCCTTCGCACAGGTCGATCTGGGGCGCAATGCCGGCTGGAAGGCCCAGATCGACGCAGCCGAGCGGCTGACGCGGGCCGGGGCATTGTCGCCCAATCGCCTGCTTGGTCTTTACACGGAACGGGCGCCGGCGGCCTCGGGCGGGGTCTGGGACCGGGTCGCGGCGGTACAGCGGCTCGACGGGGCCTTGACCGAGGGCGATGCAGATGCGGTGGCTTCCGCCCTGCCCCCTGCCTGGGAACAAATGGCGCAGGTGGAGCTCGAAACCGTGCTGGCGCGGCTCTATGCGGAACGGCTGCAACGCCTTGCGCTGCCGCAAGAGGCAGCGGAGCTGGCCTTT
>PWLT01000127.1 GCA_003558415.1 Hyphomicrobiales bacterium | reverse complement strand
GCGCTGCCACCATTGCCCCATGCTGTGCATGTCCGCGTCATGTGCTGTCATTTCGGCGTCGAGGCGCCGGATCTTCCAGCCTGAATGGCGCAGCCGCAGGCACAGTTCCGGCTCCTCCCCCGCGATCAGCGCCGCATCATAGCTTCCTGCCGCGTCGAGGGCCGCGCGGCGCATCAGCGCATCGCCGCCGCAAGATTCTGCCGCGCCGATGGGGGTGTCCCATTCCCAGTCGCACATGCGGTTGTAGATCGAGGCTTGCGGATATCGCTCGCGCCGCCGCCCGCAGGCCACCGCCACATCGGGGCGATCGTCGAGAAAGGCGCGCGCCGCCGCGATCCAGCCCGGCTGCAGGCTGCAATCGCCGTCGATCATCTGCACATAGGGGGCCGGGTTGTCCACGGGCAGGGCGGCCAGCCCGGCATTGCGCGCCCGTGCCGCGGTAAAGGGGCGCGAGGGGTCGAGCTCGACGATATGCGCGCCCGCGGCGCGCGCCGCCGCCACGCTGCCGTCGCTCGAACCCGAATCGACATAGACGATATTGCGCACCGCGCCGCGCAGCGAGGTGAGGCAGTCGATCAGGCGCTGCCCCTCGTTGCGGCCGATCACGACCGCGTCCACGACATCCGTGTCGCGCGCGTGTGCCGGGGCGGGGGCGGGGGTTTCCTGGCGCATCGGGTCGGCCTGACTTGCGAAACGGGCGGCGCGGCAATTGCGCCGCGTTACGCCGCTGATAGCATGGGCTGCCCGGTATCTGCCATGACCAAGACAGGCTTGGGCCCCGTCGCCACGATGGCCGGACAGGAACGGAAAGGGAAGGATGTGCGATGCGGATCGCCAGCTTCAACGTTCAGAACCTGCGCCTGCGGCGCCTCGACGGCGATGCCCGCCTAGACGGCGCGCGCGACGGGGATGTGAGCGAGGATGCCGGCGAGGAAGCGCGCGCGCTGGACGAGGCGGATCGGCGTCTGACGGCTGCGGTGATTGCCGACACGCGGGCCGATCTGGTCTGCATGCAGGAGGTTTTCGACCGCGCCACGCTCGATCACTTCCATGACGAGTTCCTTCTGCCCACGGGCACGCCGCCCTGGCCGTACCGGGTCTGCCTGCCCGGCAATGACGGGCGCGGGCGCGATCTGGCCGTGCTCAGCCGCCGCCCGCTCGCGGCGGTGGAGAGCCACGCCGCGTTGATGCCCGGCGATCTGGGCCTCGATCTGCCCGAGGGGGTGAACCCGGACGTCCCCGTCTTTCGCCGCGACTGCCTGGTATTCCGGGTCGGGCCAATCTCGTTTTTTCTATGTCATTTCAAGGCGCCATATCCCGAACCTGATGTTGCATGGAAGGTGCGCCGGCTTGAGGCGCAAGCCGTGCGCACGCTGATCGAGGCGCGTTTCGGCGCCGCCTGCGGGGAGGCATTATGGCTGGTGCTGGGCGATCTCAACGAGCCCGCCCGCGAGCCCCGAGGCGAGCGCGCAATCGCGCCACTGATCGGGGAGTTCAGCGTCGATCTGCTCGAGCGTCTGCCGCGCGCGGAGCGCTGGTCCTATCACCTGGCCGAGGAACGCATCTACTCGCGCCCCGATGCGATGCTGGCCTCACCGGCGCTGGCGCGGCGCTGGCCCGGAGCGGTGCCTGCGATCCTGCGCGAGGGCATGGGGGCCGAGGCCGAGCGCGCGCGCGATGCCCGCCTGCCCGGGGTCGGGGTTCACCGCCCGCACGCCTCCGATCACGCGGCGCTCGTGGTCGAGTTCGACGGCATCTAGATTGTGTTGCGGGCGATAGGATCTTTTTGGGCCCGCCGCGCAAGCGACGGGGACGCGTCCGACCGCACCTGAGAATCGGGACCGGCCTCAGCCCCTGTGCACACCCTCGGCAAGTGCCTTGATGCGGGCGGTCACTTCCGCCACGGGGCGGCGCTCGCCGATCAGCTTGACGATGGCCGAGCCGACCACGGCACCGTCGGCCACGCCGGCGATCTCGGCCGCGCCGTCGGGGGTGGTGATGCCGAAACCCACCACCACCGGCAGGCCCGCGGCCTTGCGGATGCGGGCCACGTCGGGGGCGACATCGGCCGCACTTGCCGCCGCCGCGCCGGTGATGCCGGTGATCGAGACGTAATAGACGAAGCCGCTGGTATTACGCACAACCTTGGGCAGGCGCGCATCGTCGGTGGTCGGCGTGGCCAGCCGGATGAAGTCGAGCCCCGCCGCGCGGGCAGGCAGGCACAGCTCGTCATCCTCCTCGGGCGGCAGGTCGACCACGATCAACCCGTCGATGCCGGCAGCCTTCGCATCGGTGAGAAAACGCGCCACCCCGCGATTGTAGATCGGGTTGTAATAGCCCATCAGCACGATCGGGGTGGCGCTGTCCTGCTCGCGAAAACGCGCGACCATCTCCAGCGTCTTCTCCAGTGTCTGCCCCCCGGCGAGCGCGCGCTGGCCGGCAAGCTGGATCGTGGGGCCATCGGCCATCGGATCGGTGAACGGCATGCCCAGCTCGATGATGTCGACCCCCGCTGCGGGCATCGCGCGCATGATCTCCAGCGAGGACTCTGCATCGGGATCGCCGGCCATGATATAGGCGACGAAGGCCGATTTCCCCTCGGATTTCAGCCTCGCAAAGGTGTCGTCGATTCTTGTCATGGTGCGCGCGCCCCGTGTCCTGCCCCTGGGACGGGTCTGCGCGATGGGGGCGGGAAAATCAATGCCCGCCGCGCGGCTCAGGGATGGCCGGCATGGATGATCCAGTGCGTGCCGAACCGGTCGCGCACCATGCCGAAGCCTCGAGCGAAGAAGGTTTCGCTCCAGGGCTCCACGATCGCGCCGCCCTCGACGGCCAGTGCCTCGAAGATCGCCCGGCCGGTTTCGGGATCCGCGACGCTGTGCATGACGCTCACTGCCGCCTGCGGATCCCCGATCCCCGGGGGAAAGTCGCTGGCCATGAGCACCGCATCGCCGAGGCGGATCTCACCATGCATGACGCCCTCTCCCGCAGGCAGGCCGCTGCCTTCGGGCGCGTCGGAGTAGCGCGAGATTTCTGGCGCATCGGTGCCGAAGACCTCCGCGTAGAAGGCGAGCGCCTCGGCGCAGTCGCCCTGAAAATGCAGATAGGGTGTGAATGTCATCGCCGCCTCCCTTGCATGGCAGTATAGCTGCAAATCGAGCTGTTCGATACGCCCGGATGCGTTCACCCGCGGCGCCGAAAGGGGGCTTTCCGCCCCCTCTTGCCCTGCCGGGCAATTCACCCCCGGAGGATATTTCCACGAAGAAGAGGCAGGGGTGGGTCGCTTGACCTTCGCATGGGCGCGGACGTAGATGCGCGGGTTTGATCACGGCGGATGGAAAGGAAGTGGCACCATGGGCTTCAGGATGGGCATCGTGGGGTTGCCGAATGTGGGCAAGTCGACGCTTTTCAATGCGCTCACCCGCACCGCGGCGGCGCAGGCGGAGAATTTCCCCTTTTGCACCATCGAGCCCAATGTGGGTGAGGTGGCGGTGCCCGATGGGCGGCTCGAGCGGCTTGCCGCGATCGCGAAGTCGCGCCAGGTGATCCCCACGCGCATGACATTCGTCGATATCGCCGGGCTGGTGCGCGGGGCCTCGAAGGGTGAAGGGCTGGGCAACCAGTTTCTGGCCAATATCCGCGAGGTCGATGCGATCGCGCATGTGCTGCGCTGTTTTGTCGATGACGATGTCGCCCATGTCGAGGGGGCGATCGATCCGGTGTCGGATGCCGAGACCATCGAGACCGAGCTGATGCTGGCCGATCTGGAGAATATCGACAAGCGCCTGGCGGGGTTGTCGCGCAAGCTGCGCGGCGGCGACGCCGAGGCCGTGGCGCAGGATCGGCTGTTGCGCGCGGCGAAGGCTTCGCTGGAGGCGGGCAAGCCCGCGCGCAGCGTCGAGGTCAGTGAAGAGGACGCCAGGCCCTGGGCAATGCTGCAGCTGCTCACCGCCAAGCCGGTGCTTTATGTCTGCAATGTCGAGGAGGGCTCTGCCGCCACCGGCAACGCGCTCTCGCAGCGTGTGGCCGAGATGGCGGCGCGCGAAGGGGCGGGTCATGTGGTGATCTCGGCACGCATCGAGGAGGAGATCGCCCAGCTTGACCCAGAGGAGGCGGAGGCGTTCCTCGAGGAGATGGGGCTCGATGAGCCGGGGCTCAACCGGATGATCCGGGCAGGATACGATCTGCTGGGGCTGCGCACCTATTTCACTGTCGGTCCCAAGGAGGCGCGCGCCTGGACGATCCCGGCGGGCACGAGGGCGCCGCAGGCCGCGGGCGTGATCCATGGCGATTTCGAGCGCGGCTTCATCCGCGCCGAGACGATCTCCTTTGAGGATTACATCGCCTGCGGTGGCGAGCAGGGCGCCAAGGAGGCGGGAAAGATGCGCGTCGAGGGCAAGAATTACGAGGTTGCCGATGGCGACGTTCTTCACTTCCTGTTCAACGCCTGAGCGGGGATGCGCGCCGCCGCGCGCGCTCCCTTGACGCAGGCGGCACGAAGGATCAATGCAGCGGCTCCGATTCTTCGATTGGGCGGCGCGCGATGAAACTCAGCGATTTCGATTTCGATCTGCCCGAGGCGCTGATCGCCACGCGCCCGGTGCGTCCGCGCAGCGCCGCGCGGCTGCTGGTGGCCGAGGGCGATGCGATCCGCGACGCGCATGTGCGCGATCTGCCCGCGATCCTGCGCCCGGGGGACCGGCTGGTGCTCAACAATACGCGGGTCATCCCGGCGCGGCTGAGCGGAGAGCGCCATCGCGGCGGCGCACAGCCCGCGCGCGCGGGCGTGGAGATCACGCTTCTGGAACCAAGCGCCGCGGGCGGCTGGTGGGCGCTGGCGCGGCCGCTGAAAAAGCTGCGCGAGGGCGATGTGATCCGCTTCGCGGCCGGGCTAGAGGCCGAGGTGGGCGCGCGCGAGGCCGACCGCGTGGCCGTGCGGTTCAATCTCGAGGGGACGGAGTTCGAGGCCGCGCTGGCCCAGGCCGGGGCGATGCCGCTGCCGCCCTATATCGCCGCGCGCCGCGCTGCCGACGCGCGCGACATGACCGATTATCAAACAGTATTCGCCCGCCACGCGGGCGCCGTGGCCGCGCCCACCGCCAGCCTGCATTTCGATGCCGAGTTGCTGGAGGCGCTGCGCGCGCGCGGCGTGGG
>PWLT01000461.1 GCA_003558415.1 Hyphomicrobiales bacterium | reverse complement strand
GGCTGCGCGCCACGATGGTGCTGCTGACCACCGGCGACCTGCCGGGAGTGGCGGTGCGCGGCCACGGCGCGGCACGCATAGCCAACGCACCGCAGGATCCGGACCCCGATGCCCTGCTGGAGCGCTTTCGCTCGGCCGAGATCGCCTCCACCCCCTATGCCTATGCGCGCGATCCCAGCGGCGAGACGACGCTGCGGCTGATCGAGGCGGACCCCTATCGTGGAGATCCCGCGCCGCCGCGGGTTCTCAGCGACGGGGAATGGGTCGCGTTGCAGGGTGTGTGCGACGACTGATCGCCGCGCGGGCTTGAGCGCGCAAGCGCTTGAGGAAGCACACACGCGGCGGCATCGGCACGGCACGCGGCCAAGCCAATGCTTATGTCTCAGCCGCGCGTAAAGGCGTCACCGAATCCCGCACCCCGAGCAGCGCGCAGGGCCGCCGCGAGATCGGCCTGCGAGGCGAAGGGGCCGATCATCACGACCTGCAGCGTGCGCCCGCCGCTCTGCACCCGCGTGGTGCGCACCGGCATGCCCATGTTCTCGAAGCGCGCCGCTGTGTTGGCGGCGTTCGAGGGCTCACCGAAACTGCCCACCTGCACGAAACGATCGCCCGACCCGGCCGGCGCGGCAGCCGATTGCGGCGCCGCTGTTGCCGCGCCCTTGCTCGACACGGTGGCCTTTGTCCTGTGCGTCGCTTTCTTCGGCGTCGCCGCCGTCTGGTAAGGCACATGCGCGGCCGGATCGTCATCGACCAGTTGCCGCGGCACCGTATCGGTCCAAACGGTCCTCATCTGCGCATCGCCCGCAGCCGTGCCGCGCCCGCGATTCGGGTTGAGGCGATCATCCTTCCACACCGGGCGGTAGCCTTCAGGCATCGGGCGCTCGCCACCTTGTGGCTGCCAGACAGCCCCGCCGGGCCCGTCGGTGCGCAGCCCGTCCACCGGGTGCTTGAGCTGGGGGCCGCAGCGCACCGGCCGGTCGGACCGCGTGGCGCGCTGCCCGATCGCATCATAATTCGCGCAATAGTTCTGACCGCTGCGCACAACGCGCGTCGTGCGCGCGCGCTCCGGCTCGGGCGCGGCGCTTGGCCGCCGCTCCGTGCGAACCTGTGCTGCCGGTGTCTCGGGTGCCGCCGCCGGACGGCTGGCCACCTGCTCCTGGCGCGGCGGCTGCGCTGCTGGCGCGGCGGGTGGCTCCTCGGGCTGGGCCTCGGGCTGCGTCTCGGCAACCCGGGTCTGACCCGCCGCCTCCAGTGTCGGCGTCAGCCCGCAGACGGGTTCGCGATCGCGCGTGAAACGCGGCACCCAGTTGGTCTCCCCGCCGAACCCGGCCCGGATGAAGGCGCATCCGGTGCTGTCGACATATTGCACACCCTCGAAGGACTCGGGCGGCTGTTCGGCGGGCACATAAGGATCGCGGTCCTGCGCCATCACCGGCGCAGTGCCGAGCACGGCCGCGAAAAATGCGGTTCCCAGAATTCTTGCAGACATCATCCACCCCCAATCGCAGACAGGCAGAGCATGACGTTTTCGCGCGGCCGAGTAAAGCGCACTGAGCCCTACTTCGTGCCATACATCCTGTCACCCGCATCACCGAGCCCCGGCACGATGAAGCCCTTGTCGTTGAGTCGCTCATCGAGCGCGGCGGTAACCACCGGCACATCGGGATGCGCCTCGCGCATCCGCGCCACGCCCTCGGGCGCGGCCAGCAGGCACAGGAAGCGGATATTGCGCGCCCCGTCCTTCTTGAGCAGATCGATCGCCGCGGCCGAGGAATTGCCCGTCGCCAGCATCGGATCGACGACGATCACCATCCGCTCGCCCAGATCGGAGGGCACCTTGTAGTAGTATTGCACGGGCCGCAGCGTCTCCTCGTCGCGGTAGAGCCCGACAAAGCCCACCCGCGCCGATGGGATCAGCTCGAGAATGCCGTCGAGCAGCCCGTTGCCCGCCCGCAGGATCGACACGAGCGCGAGCTTGCGCCCGGCCAGCACCGGCGCGCGCATCGTGCCCATCGGCGTCTCGACGGTCTTTTCGGTCATCTCCAGCCGGTCGGTCACCTCATAGGCGAGAAGCTGGCTGACCTCGCGCAGGAGCTGGCGGAACACCGCCGTCGATGTGTCCTTGTCGCGCATCAGGGTGAGCTTGTGCTGCACCAGCGGGTGGCGGACGATGGTGAGGTTGTCATGGCCGGGTTCAGGCATCGGGTGGCTCCTGTGATATGCGCGCCGTGGTGATCGCTGCGGCCTTGGTAGTGCTCCGCAGCCGCGCTGTGAAGCACCCGCCGCGCTGCGGGTCTAGAGAAAGCTGCGCCCGGGGCCCGGAAGCTCGGCGCCCAGATGCGCGGCCACGGAGGCGCCGACATCGGCATAGGCGCAATGCCCGATCCGCATCGCGCCGTATCCAGCCGCCAGCACCGGCACCCGCTCGCGCGTGTGTTCGGTCCCGTGATGGGTGGGGTCGTTGCCGTGATCGGCGGTGAACAGCGCCAGATCGCCGGGGCGCATACGCTCCAGAAATGCGCCCGCGCGCCTGTCGAACCACTCCAGCTGGCGGGCATATCCGGCCACGTCGCGGGTGTGCCCATAAAGCGTGTCGAACTCCACGAAATTGGCGAAGACCAGCGCGCCCTCCTCCGCAGTATCGGCCAGATCGAGCAGCCGCTCGAAGAGTTCAGCGTCGCAGCTCCCCTCATGGAGCCTGTCGATGCCCCGGCGCGAGAAGATGTCGCCGATTTTGCCCACGCCGTGCACCCGCCCGCCGGCGGCCTGGACATGATCGCACAGCGTGGGCGCGGGCGGGGCCATGGCGTAGTCGTGCCGCCCCGGCGAGCGGTGGAAGCCCTCGGCCTCGCTGCCCCGAAAGGGCCGCGCGATCACGCGCCCGACACGCATGGCATGCACGCGCGGGGCGAGGTCCTCGCAAAGGCGGTAGAGCCGCGCGAGGCCGAAGGCCTCCTGATGGGCGGCGATCTGGATGACGCTATCAGCCGAGGTATAGCAGATCGGCCAGCCGGTGCGCAGATGCTCGGCGCCCAGATCGCGCACGATGGGAATGCCCGCGGCATGACGGTTGCCCAGAATGCCCTCGGTTCCCGCAAGGCGGCAGATCTCGGCCACTAGATCGTCGGGAAAGGCCGGTTCGGTATCGGGGAAATAGTGCCACTCCCACGGCACCGGCACGCCGGCGAGTTCCCAGTGCCCCGAGGGCGTGTCCTTGCCTTGCGAGGTTTCGGTCGCAGCACCCCACAGCCCGCGCGGTGCGGCGCCCAGCCCCGGCGCCGCGCAGCCCGAGGCGAGCCGGATCGCCGCCCCCAGCCCCAGCGCGTCCAGATTGGGCATCCGCAGCGGGCCGCTGCGCCCCGAATCGGCGCGGCCTGCGGCGCATTCGCGTGCGATATGGCCCAGCGTGTTGGCGCCCGCATCGCCGTAATCGGCCGCATCCGGTGCGCCACCGCAGCCCACCGAATCCATCACCACCAGAAAGGCGCGCGGCATCAGCCGACGATCTCGCGGATGAGCGGCTCGGGGTGAATCTCGGGGCCGATGGTGAAGGCCATGCGCACGGCTCCGCTCACGCCCTCGGCGGCCTCCTCGTCGGCGGCATGAACCACGGCGAGGGGATCGCCCCGCTCCACCCGCGCGCCCAGCGGCACTATCCGCGCCAGCCCGACTGCCGGGTTTACCCTGTCATCGGGCCGCCGCCGCCCTCCGCCCAGGGCGACCACCGCCATGCCCAGCATCTCACCATCGATGGCCGAGACATGCCCCGCCTCGGGCGCCGTGACCGCGCGGCTGACCGGCGCGGCGGCGAGCCGGTCGGGCCAGTGTTCGACGAAATCCGACGGCCCGCCCAGTGCGGCAAGCATCGCGCCCAGCCGCTCCATCGCGTGTCCCGAGCGCAGCGCGCCATCGATGCGCTGCGCGCCGGCCTGCGCGTCCTTGGCAAGCCCGCCAAGCACAAGCGCCTCCCCCCCCAGCGTGCAGGTCAGCCGATGCAGATTCGGATGCGCCTGCGCATCGGCGAGCGCCTCCATCACCACGGCGATCTCCAGCGCATTGCCGGCCGCCGGGATCAGGGGCTGATCCATGTCGGTGACCAGCGCGCGCGCCCGGCAGCCCGCCCCCCGCGCCGTCTCCACCAGCGTCTGTGCCAGTTCGCGCGCCTCACCTGCGGACTTCATGAAGGCGCCCGAGCCCGTCTTGACGTCGAGCATCAGCCCGCCGATCCCGGCGGCGAGCTTCTTCGACAGGATCGAGGCGGTGATCAGATCGAGGCTCGCAACGGTCCCGGTCACGTCGCGCACGGCATAAAGCCGCCGATCGGCCGGGGCGAGTTCGGGGCTGGCGGCGGCGATGGCACAGCCCAGCATCGCGGTAATCTCCTGCAGCCGCTCGACGGAGAGTTCCGGATCGACGCCGGGCACGGCCTCCAGCTTGTCGATCGTGCCGCCGGTGTGACCCAGCCCGCGCCCCGCGAGCATCGGCACATAGGCCCCGCATTCGGCAAGCGCGGGCGCCAGCAGCAGCGAAACGCAATCGCCGATCCCGCCGGTGGAGTGCTTGTCGAGCACCGGGCCGGGCAAATCCCACTCCAGCACACGCCCCGAATCGCGCATCGCCCGGGTCAGCGCCACACGCCCCGTCGGCGTCAGCCCGCGCAGACACACCCCCATGGCGAAGGCGCCGGCCTGCGCATCCGTCACCGCGCCCGAGGCCAACCCCTGCGTCATCCATGCCAGTTACGCGTTGCCTGGTGCGTCGCCCCGGCGCAGCTTCGAGAGAATGGTGCCTGCGTCCATCTTACCCCCGTCTCAAATGTGCGGGACCGAAGGCGCCCGGCAACAGTTCGCCGATCGGACGGGTGCGGACCTGCCCATCGAGCGTGGCCATGACGACCGGCACATCCGGCGCCGCGAATTCCGCGATACGCTGACGGCAGCCCCCGCAGGGGGTCACCGGCTCCGGGCTGTCGGCGATGATACAGATCTCGGCGATGACATGCTCGCCCGCGGCCACCATCGCGGCAATGGCGCCGGTCTCGGCACAGCTTCCCTCGGGGGCGGCGACATTCTCGACATTGCAACCCGAATGGATCGTGCCCGAGGCCGTGCGAATGGCCGCGCCCACGCGAAAGCGCGAATAGGGCGCATGGGCATTCTCGCGCACGG
>PWLT01000083.1 GCA_003558415.1 Hyphomicrobiales bacterium | reverse complement strand
GACCTCAACGGCGCTGCCGCTCATCAGGACGACGCCGTCATGCAGGATATATGCGCGATCGACGATCTCAAGCGTGTCGCGCACGTTGTGATCGGTGATCAGAACGCCGATCCCGCGCTCGCGCAGCTCGGCGACGAGGTTGCGGATGTACCCCACCGCGATCGGGTCCACACCGGCAAAGGGCTCGTCCAGCAACAGATACTTCGGCTCCGAAGCCAGACAGCGCGCGATCTCCACCCGCCGCCGCTCGCCGCCCGAGAGCGCGAGCGCGGGCGCATGGCGCAGATGGCTGATGGAGAACTCCGAAAGCAGCTCCTCCAGCCGATCGCGTCTGCGATGACGATCGGGTTCGATGATCTCCAGAACGGCGAGGATGTTGTTCTCGACATTCAGGCCGCGGAAGATCGACACCTCCTGCGGCAGGTAGCCGATGCCAAGCCGCGCACGGCGATACATCGGCAGGTTCGTGATATCCTGCCCGTCGACAAGAACCGTCCCGCGTTCCGGCGCCACAAGCCCGGCGATGGCGTAGAAACAGGTGGTCTTGCCCGAGCCGTTCGGGCCGAGCAGCGCCACGACTTCGCCGCGGTGGAGGCTCAGGTTGATGTCGCGCAGAACGGGGCGGCGATTGTAGCTCTTGCGCAGGCCGATGACCTGCAGGCCGGCATCGCCCGGCGTGACGGTCAGCTCCGGCTGGGTCACTGCTGATCGCCGGTCCGCAGGATGGTACGAACGCTTCCTTCCATCCGGCCGGTGCCCGAACGCAGGTCAATGACGAGGCGGTCGGCGCTCAGCGCGTTGTCCCCCTCGCTCAAAATCACCCCGCCGGACAGCACCACCTCGCCCGATTCGAGGTCATAGACGGCTTCTTCGGCTTCGGCCGCCTCCGAGCCGTTGACAAAGGTGACCCCGCCCTCGGCGCGAAACCGCGCGATCCGCCCGGCATCGGCGGCGTATTCCACCCGCACGAGCCCCGCCGAAAGCCGCATCTCGCCCTGTCCGACGACGACATTGCCGCGAAATTCCGCCGTGCCGTCGGCCTGATTAACGGTGAGTTCGTCGGACGAGATCTCGACCGGCGCGCTCGTGTCATGCGACAGCGAGCCGAAGGGAACCTGTGTACCCTGCGCCGCCGCCTCCCCGAAGGGCATGGCAAACAGTACGAGCGCAAACAGCGAGGCGAGGATGCGGTGTTTCATGGTCACTCCCGGTTCGGCGGTGTGTATATCAGGTCTACACCATCTGTGAACACAAGAACGAGTGCGCCGCTGGAGCCGGGGTCGGCGCCATCGGCGGCGCGGCGCAGGGTGAATCCGCCCGCCGTCAGGCTGCCGACCGGCCCCTCTGCGCTCAGGGCGGCATCGCTGCGCGCTTCTGCGCTCTCGAGTGTGAGCGTCACATCGCTGGCGCGCAGGTCATACCCCGCCGCGCTGCTTACCCGAACCTCCCCGTCCAGATACAGCCGCCCGCCCGCCTGGTCGAAGCGCGCGCTTTCAGCCGAGATCGCATTGCGCTGCCCGTCCGCGGATTCGATCAGCGCGGTGATCCCCTCGCCCGAAAGGGATCCGGGTGATTCGCCGGCGGCCATGCGTATGGCGGTGGCGGTGACCGTCAGGGCGGTGCCGTCCTCGGTGACACCGGCAAAACGCGGGGCGCTCAGGCGCGGGTCGCGGATGAGCGCCTCCACATCCACATCGGCATAGGGCAATGCCCCCGAGGGATCGATTTCGCTTGAGAACAGAAACAGCGTCGACAGCAACCCGAGCGCAGCCAGGGGAAGGCCGATCTTCAGCCATGTCACGAATCGTGAATAGCGCATCGAGGCTGCAATCATGGTCGCTGTCCGGCGCGTGCGGCATCTATTGCCCCTATGCGATGCTCCACACGGGTTTCATAGGGCTCCATGTAGCGGAGTTGCCGGGACATCGTGACGGGCTCAATGCGCGAAGATGTCGAGTTCCGGCCAGCCCGCAAGGTCGAGCGTCGCGCGCGTGGGCAGGAAATCGAAACAGGCCTGGGCGAGCGCGAGGCGCCCCTCGCGTTCGAGCCGGGCGTCGAGGGCTGCCTTGAGCCGGTGCAGGTAGAGGACATCCGAGGCCGCATAGGCAAGCTGTGCCTCCGAGAGCTCGTCCGCCCCCCAGTCCGAGCTCTGCTGCTGTTTTGAGATGTCGACATCCAGCATCTCCGCGAGAAGGTATTTCAACCCGTGCCGGTCGGTATAGGTGCGCACGAGTTTCGAGGCGATCTTGGTACAATAGACCGGTGCGGTATCGACCCCCAGCCCGTTGCGCAGCGCGGCGATGTCGAAGCGCGCGAAGTGGAACAGCTTGAGCACGTCCCTGTCGCCCAGAAGCCGCGCGAGGTTGGGCGCGGCCTTCTGCCCGCGGGCGATCTGCACAAGATGGGCCTCGCCGTCGCCAGCGGACAGCTGCACCACACATAGCCTGTCCCGCAACGGGTTAAGGCCCATGGTCTCGGTGTCGACGGCGACCACCGGCCCGAAATCGAGTCCGTGGGGAAGATCCCCATGATGCAGATGGATGGTCATCCGATCCTCCGTGTCCGGCCAAGGGCGCATGCCGCCCGCAAGCGCCGGGCCGCCCCGAAGCGCGATCTCCGCGGCGCGGCCGTATCTAGTAAATTCGGCTTGCTCTAGCAGCGCGGCGCGGGCAAGTCGAGCCGGGGCTCAGGCCACGCGATGGCGCCCGCCCTGCGCAGCGGCGCCCGGCTCCTGCTCGACCAGCGCGGCATGCAGGGCCTTGACGGCATCGGCCATCTCTTCGCGCGCGACGATGAACTGCGCATCCACATGCCGTCCTGTATCCTGCACCGCGATCGGGTCTATTCCGGCCTCGGCCAGCGCGTTGAGGCCGCGGCGGGGCACCTGAAGGCCGGTGAGATTGCTGCCCACCGCGCTGACCAGCGCGACCTTGCGAATCTGGATTTCGGCCGCCGGATAGGTGGCCAGAATCTCCTTCTCCACCCGCTGCATGGCCTTGAGCGTGCCATTGACGTAATGCGTGATCGTGTTGGCGTTGGAGGATTTCGAGACGATCCAGACATCGTGGCGGGTCAGCGCCTTGAGGATCGCGGCGTCATAGCCCTTCACGCCCACCATGTCCTGCTCGAACACCTGCAGCGCGATGACGGGAAGCCCGGTGACCATCTCGACCCGTGGCGGGCCGCTGGTGTCGGAATCGATCAGCGTGCCCGGATCGCCGGGATCGAAGGCGTTTGCCACGCGCAGCGGAATCTCCGCCTGGCGCAGGATCTTGGCGGCGGCGGGGTGAATCGCCTCCATCCCGAGATTCGAGAGCTGGTCGGCCATGTCGTAATTGGTGTGCCCGATCTTGACGACGCGATCCTCGCCGACCAGCCGGGGATCGGCGCTGGAGAGGTGGAACTCCTTGTGGATGATGGCTTCGCGCGCCGCCGTGCGCGCCGCCAGATGCGCGAAGGTGACCTCGGAATAGCCACGGTCATATTCGCTCATCAGCCCCTCGCGGCACTGGGCGTAGCCTGTGACGATCGGCATTTCGCGGGCGAAATCGACATCGGCGAAGGCGTCATCGAGCCGGGTGGCGAGCGAGGGCTGGCTTTCGTCGCGCCAGCCGGTCAGGTCCATCAGCCGGGCATTGATGCCGTGCCGGGCCAGCAGGAGCACCGTGGCATGGGCCGAATGCGCCTCGCCCAGCCCCGAGAGCAGCTCGCGGATGGTCATCATGTGCTGATCCAGCCGGAAATGCCCGTAGGAGCACAGCCGCTGCAAATCGATCAGGAAGGAGCGCGCCCCCTCGATCCGCTCGCGCACGAACTCGTCGGCCGCGCGCCGGTCGCCGGCATCGTCGAGTAGCCGCCCATGCGCCTCGCACATGGACGTCGCGACACCGTTGAGCGCATCGCTCCAGCCCATGCTGTTGTCCTCGGCGGCGAACTGCGCGTAGACGCCTGGCTCCCCGGACTTCTTGTTTTCCAGCAACACATCGGTGATGCCGCCATAGGCCGACACCACGAAGACCCGCTGGTAGAGATCCGCGCCATCTCCGCCGCGTCTGAACAGCGTATCGATCAACTCGTTCGAGCGGCTCATCGTCGTGCCGCCGATCTTCTCGACCGTATGCTCTGCCATCTCGGCTCCCCTGCCCGGCTTGTTCGCGTCGTGCCGTCAGGGACGGCTGGCGAGTCGCCCGCCCCTCAGCCGCGCGTCACGTTGCCCGACGCGGCGCGGATGATGTCGAGCCCGGCCTCCAGCTGCTCCATCGGGATGGTCAGCGGGGCGAGCACCTTGACGACTTCGCCATGGGCGCCCGATGTCTCGATGATCAAGCCGCGCTCGAAGCAGGCGGCGCAGATCCGGTCGGCCAGATCGCCCGACCCCACATCGATGCCCTGCATCATGCCGCGCCCCTTCAGCCGCGCACCCGGAACCTCGGCCGCGATGGCCTCCAGCCCCTTCCCGAGCGCCTCGCCCTTGCGGCGGACCTCGGCGGCGAAGCTCTCGTCGCTCCAGAACTTCTCGAGCGCCACGCGCCCGGTGACGAAAGCATGGGTGTTGCCGCGGAATGTGCCGTTATGCTCGGCGGGCTTCCAGATGTCGTGCTCGGGCCGGATCAGCAGCGCGGCGAAGGGCAGCCCGAAGCCCGAGAAGGACTTGGCCTGCGTGACCAAGTCGGGGGTAACGCCCATCTCCTCGAAGGAGAAATAATGCCCGGTGCGCCCGCACCCGGCCTGGATATCGTCGATGATCAGCAGCGCGCCATGCGCGCGTGCGAGCTTCTTTACCCCCTGCAGCCATTCGGCCGAACAGGCGTTGAGCCCGCCCTCGCCCTGCACCGTCTCGAGAATGAAGGCCGCCGGCGCGTCGATGCCGCTCGACGGGTTGGCAAGCATCGTCTCCATCAGCTTGAGCGTGTCCACATCCGCGCCCAGCGAGCCCTCGAAGGGCATGTGGGTGATGTCGCCCAGCGAGGCGCCACCCGC
The DNA here is from genome assembly GCA_003558415.1 of Hyphomicrobiales bacterium. Classification (GTDB taxonomy): domain Bacteria; phylum Pseudomonadota; class Alphaproteobacteria; order Rhodobacterales; family Rhodobacteraceae; genus Alkalilacustris. Next base: position 189 of record PWLT01000083.1, on the reverse strand, counting down.
GCCCTTGCGCTTACCCGCGTTTCCGGTCGCCGCGAGCGCGCCCAGCGTCATCCCGTGAAAGCCGTTTGTAAAGGCGATGACGTTTCGTCGCCCCGTAACCTTGCGCGCCAGCTTCAACGCCGCCTCGACGGCGTTGGTGCCGGTGGGGCCGGTCATCATCACCCGGTAATCCATGCCGCGCGGCTGCAG
>PWLT01000033.1 GCA_003558415.1 Hyphomicrobiales bacterium | reverse complement strand
GAACAGCAGCAGCTTCTCGGTGATGGTGGTCTTGCCCGCGTCCGGGTGCGAGATGATCGCGAAGGTGCGGCGGCGGGCGGTTTCCTGGAAGGACATGCGGCTGGCTCGATCGGGAAAAGCCCGCCATTGTACCGGGCGCGGCGGCTCGGCGCAGGTTTCGATCGGACGAAGAGCCAAGTTCAGATGCACACCAGGAGGCGGTTGTCGGCCCTTATGGAAAGCTTTCCATAAGGGTCGGCAAGAGACACCCCATGACCGATGGTGGCAGTTGCCGGCCCGAAGCGGGCGGTGGGCAGGGATGGAAGAGCTCCCGCAAACCGTTGCAAAGCCGACCCTTGAAAAAGAGTTCTTCGATATTTGCTGAGCTACCGGTCTGCCGCAGGTTGATGCGCATCATCGTCCGCATCGGGTAGGGCGAGGCCCGTCGAGAAGATCCTGATCTGAAGTGGTCCACTTGTAACGGACACCTCAGTTAAGGCCGATAGCCTATCCAGAGGAGGTGTTCTGCGTGAGCGCTACGCTCGAATGGTGCCTCCAATGTGGACACCCGAGCCTTCCGTCCCTCAGGACGAGCGCCCCACTGTGGGCTGGTTCGAGGCGCCGGTCGCGGACGCGATGGTCAGCGGTGACCGCCACGGCCCGGTGTCGCGCGACGAGACCCTGCTCGCTATCGCGCTGCATCTGGTCGAAAGCCAGTAGTGGCCCGGCGTGGCCTCGTAGCGCTGCTGCGCGCGAACCGCGATGCGTTTCTGGCCATCGACGCTACTCCGAACCTGAATCTGCTGCGCACCGGCGCGCACCTACAGACTCCTGGCGAGCGCGAGGTCCTCGCGATCCGGCGGGACGAGCCCGAGCACCGGATCTCGCAGCAGGCGAATCAACCGTCTGGCGACCGACCAACTCACCGAACGTACACAGAACATTTTTGTTGAAGCTCTGCGCAAGCTGCCTCCGGCTAGTCGCTCCCGCTGAATGGCCCAACGTCCAACGTCAACAGCCGCCGGGGCAGAAATGCGGTTTCCGGATGACATGATGGCCCAATCCGTGCCAGAATCAATAAATACGGTGCGTATCATGGTAGCGCCGGTTGGGGAGGGCACGGAAACATATGGCGCGCAGCGACCTCATTATTAATCTTGTGAAGGCCAGCGTACGAGGTGATGTCGCCGATGCTCGTGTCGTTGCTGAAGCGATCGCGGCTGACGAGAAGTCAAAGAAGCATTCCGGCGTTGCGGATCGGATAGCGCGCGTCCTTGAACCCCAGCAACCGATCCAGAGAAACGGCCAAGCCAGTGCGCCTGGCATCCGGGTCCGTGATGGTTCGGGCGGCATTCAGCGCACTGAACCCAGACGGTCCCTGTCAGCCCTCTACCTGGATGACGCCATCCGCAAGGCTTGCGACGAGCTTATCGAAGAGCAGCGCAGGGCCGATGTCCTGCGCGCGCACGGCCTGGAGCCCCGCCATCGGTTGCTTCTGGCTGGCCCCCCGGGGAACGGGAAAACCTCGCTTGCGGAAGCAATAGCTTACGAGTTGGCCCTACCGCTCTTCACGGTTCGCTATGACGCGGTTGTCACAAGCTATCTTGGCGAAACGGCGCAGCGCCTGCGCCGGCTGTTCGATTTCGCCCGGACGGAGCCCTGCGTCCTCTTCTTCGATGAATTTGACGCCATCGGCAAGGAGCGCGGTGATATTCACGAGACCGGCGAAATCAAGCGGGTTATCACGACGCTTCTGCTTCAGATTGATGACCTGCCCCCTTATTGCGTGCTGGTCGGCGCAACGAACCACCCAGAACTGTTGGACCGCGCCACCTGGCGCCGATTTGAGCTGAGGCTGAACCTCGATGCTCCATCCGCCCAGGAAATGATGAAGTATTTCGATCACCAGCTCGATACGCTGGACGGACAGCCGGGATATACCGCCAAACGCCTGTGCCAATCGGTCAGTCCTGTCAGTTTTTCAGAAGCGGAGGCTTTTTTTCTTGATGTGAGGCGGAGAATAGCTTTGGCGCAGGGCACTCGTGAGCTCCGATCTATATTGGACGATCGCGTCAAGGCTTTCCGTACGCGTTCGGGCATGCGGGAGACAGGGGGCATAGATGGTGGAAAGACCGATCCTCCGGTTTCCTGATCCAGTCAATGCTACTCGTCCGACGGGAAATCCCAGGGCCCAGCCGCGAACGGCAGGTCCCGGGCGGGCGCGGCAAGGAGAACGCTTCCAGGCTACTTTCGACAGGCTCAGCGCGGCGTTTGCCAGCGACGATTCTTTGGTCGCGCTTCGCCAGGACCCCGCCGGGATCGCGCCGGAGCGCGCGCTAGTTTTCGTAACGGCAGGCAGTGTTTCCAATTTTGCCAAGGTAGCGCGCGAGGCCGGGTTCGAAGTCTTATCCGAAGAGGAGCTGGAGTCCCTTGAGGACTATCCGGAAGGATTCCAGCCGGCGGGAGACGCAGCGAGGTTGGACCGCACTTTATATGCGACCATACCGACCATTGAGTCGTTCCAGCAGATGCTGTCGCTATGGAGAGCCCACCAGCGGGGAGAAAACGCACCGTATGGCGACGCACCGTGGTGGAAGGTCTTCGACCTGCTCCTTGAATTGCGTCCGTGGGGACCGCAGGACCGGCTGGGCGACACAGCGCGCGCCGTCATTGAAGATCGACTCGCCTTCCGGCCAGACGAAGATCCAATCTCCATCGAGTTTTGAAATCTGGCCGACGGCGAGCGCCGCCAAACGGGCAAGCTGGCGTGGCGAGCTGGAACAACGTGTGACCGCCCGGGAAGGCTCGATCCTGGATCGCAGCTCCATTGCCGAAGACGGCTTTGTCTATGAGGCGCTTCTCGTTGAACTGCCTTGCGTTGCCGTGCGCGAGATGCTGGCCGGTCCCGCCGATATCAATGGTCTCGCCACTCTTGAAGGCGTCCAGTTCATCCTGCCACAGACGATCGGTCAGGCCATACCGGATGGTCGCGATGCCGCAGGAGACGATCGCGCCGTTGAAGGCGCGTTTGATCCCAACGCACCAATCCGCGCGGCGCTTCTCGACGGCACACCCGTAGCAGCCCATCGGTCCCTCGAAGGTGGTGTCGTCATCGAAGACATGCACGACCTGGTCAGGCTGTCGCCGGTGGTCCAGCGCTATCACGCTACCGCGATGGCTTCACTGATCCTGCGCGGCGATCTTCAGGCCGACGGCACGCCCCTGACGGATACGCGGCTGATTAGCGTACCCGTTTTGATCGACCAGGAGGATGGCGCTGAAACTGCGCGAAACCGCCTCTTCGTTGATGTGGTGCACACGACCCTGATGCGGCTTATCGGCACCGACGAGCCGGCGGCACCGGACGTCTTTGTCGTCAATTTCTCCATCGGCGTCCGCGATAGTCACTTCTCCGGCCGCATCAGCGCGCTCGCGCGGCTCATGGACTGGTGGGCTGCGAAGGAAGGGCTGCTGTTCGTGATTTCGGCAGGCAATGTCGGTCACCTCGCTCTTCCCGGAACGACTTTGATGGATTTCGAGAACGCCGCAATCGCTGCCCGCCGGGCTACGGTACGCAGAGCAATGCGCGATGGCATTTTCAATCGCACGCTTCTGGCGCCGGCAGAGTCGTTGAACGGCCTGACCGTGGGCGCATTGTCGCTCGATCATGTCAATCACGTGCCTCCGCAGGACGCAAGCATCCTGAAGCTGGAAGAGGACGACGAGTTCGTGCCGCAGATGACCAGCGCGCTGGGACTGACTGGGCTCCCGCCGGTCTATAAAGCCCGATCTCCTAGAAGCGGGCGGCTGCCTGGAAGTGCGCGCCATGCCGCAAGGGACGGATGTCAGGTTGCAGGGCTTGCAGCGATCAAGCCGTACCGGATTGATCGCTGCCTCACCGCCAGGGGAGGATGCGACGCAAAAATCCCGCGGGACGAGCCCTGCGGCTGCCTTGGTGACCCGTTCGCTATTGCGCGCCGCCGCAGCGCTCACAGGAGAAGACGGGCCCTATGAGGGACTAGAACTGTCCCGTCGTCAGAATGCACTCCTGACCCGGGCGCTGGCGGTCAATGCCGCCAGATGGCCTCAGGACGCGCGCGATCTCTACGATGAAGAAAAAACGCGGCTCGGAAGCGGCCAACATCTTCGCGCCAAGGAGGAAGTCTGCCGTTATTTCGGGCACGGTTATCTTGATGGCGATTTGATGCGGGAGTCGCCCGAGGCCGGCGTGACGATGGTCGGCCTGGGGTCAATCCGCAAGCACGGCGCGCAGGTCTTCAGGATGCCCGTACCGCCGTCCCTGTCGGGAGAGAAGCTTCCCCGCTCCATGCGCGTGACCCTCGCTTGGTTCTCGCCGGTCAATCCTTCGCGAACTCAATACCGGTTGGCTGCGTTGGAAGCCGTAGCGGTCAATGAAGCCGGCGATGAAGATGACAGCAAATGGGGCTTCGACATGAGCCCCGACGGGCTTGATGCGAACATCATCAAGCGCGGATCAGTGTGGTCCAAGCGGCTGAAGAACAGAATCCAGACCATACCGGAATTCGGTGATGGCGCTGAAATCCCGATCCGGGTGCAGTGCCGTGACGCATCCGGCGGCGGGCTGAATCAGGATGAAGATATCCTGTACGCCATAGCCGTGACTCTTCAGGTCGAAGCCGAGGTCCAGTTCGATATCTATCAGGAAATCGAGCAGGCATTGCGGGTTCGGGCGCAGGCGTAATCCAAGCATCATCTGGTCGGCAAAAAGCGCCTGCCAGGCGGTGTGCGGCTCTCGAGTAAAGGGAAGGGCTCGCAGGTTTCGTGTTTCTTCTTCAGGTGGGTGAGGATTTTCTAGATCACAACAGGATCCTCGGCAGGCGATGATTCGCATCGTCCCGCCGCAGGCCCGACAGGTCTCGATATCGGCCCTAACGCCTTCCGAACGTCGGCTTCAAGTCCGACTCGAGCCACTCATCCAACCCCGCTGGCTGGCCGCTCTGGGTCGGCTGGAGACACCGATGGCCGGTAGTGGCAGTGCTCGGCCCTGACCTGCCGCCTGTGTCGTGGCAACCTAAGATCGCACAAACACAAGCAGTGGTCGGATGTCGTGATGGTCGGCGGCGCGCAGGGCATCGACGTAGCGTTGCCGTGTTTCGCCGGGGTCAACGAGATTGACCCGCCCCCAGGTAAAACGGGGGCGCCCCATCGAGACCAGCAGCAGG
>PWLT01000069.1 GCA_003558415.1 Hyphomicrobiales bacterium | reverse complement strand
TTGCCGGCGACCCGGAATTTCTCGACGCGATGCGCGGGCTGCTTCTGGGCAGCGCGGTGGAGCCTGCGCGCCTTGCCGCGGTGGGCACTCCGGGGGGCACCGGTGCGATCCGGCAGTTGCTGGAACTGGTGCGCGTTGCTGCACCCGAAAGCGCGATCTGGATCCCCGCGCCGTCCTGGCCCAACCACGCGGCGATCGTCAAGGCGCTGGGGCTGGAGCTGCGCGAGTACCGCTATTTCGACCCCACGAGCGGGTTGCTGGATTTCGAGGCGATGCGCGCCGATCTGGACGACGCGCGGCGCGGCGACGTGATCGTGCTGCACGCCTGCTGCCACAACCCCAGCGGCTCCGATCTGCAACCCGAGCACTGGGCCGAACTGGGCGAGATGATGGATCGCCAGGGCCTGATCCCCTTTGTCGATATCGCCTATCAGGGCTTCGGCGACGGGCTCGACATGGATGCGGCGGGGATGCGCCACCTTGCCGCGCGCCTGCCCGAGATGCTGATTTCGGCGAGCTGCTCGAAGAATTTCGGCCTCTACCGCGACAGGGTCGGCATCGCGATGGTGCTCTGCGCGGGTGGTCGTGACGCGGAACGCGCTTCGGCGACGCTGGCCTCGCTCAACCGGCAGAATTTTGCCTTCCCCCCCGATCACGGGGCGCGGGTGGTCAGCACGATCCTGGGCGACACGCGCCTGCGCGCACAATGGCAGGACGAGCTGGCAACCATGCGCGAGCGGATCGCGGCGAACCGGGTGGCGCTTGCGGCTGCGCTGCGGGCCGAGACGAACACGGCGCGGTTCGATTTCCTCGAGTCGCATCGCGGCATGTTCTCGCTGCTCGGGCTTGCCCCTGCGCAGGTCGAGGCGCTGCGCGGCGAACACGGCGTGTATCTGATCGGCGACAGCCGCATCAACCTCGCCGGTCTGAACGACTCCAACATCGCCCTCGTCGCGCGGGCGCTGGCACGGGTTCCCGGCTGAGCCGAGCGCGCCACCTTTGGCTGCCCCCTCTCTCCACAAGAAAAAACCCGGGCCACGAAGGGCCCGGGCAGTGAACAAGGACTGTCAGGAAGGAGGGTTCAGCCCTTGGAGAAGTCGGGGTAAGCTTCCATCCCCAGCTCGGTGGTGTCGAGCCCGGTGATTTCGGACTCCTTGTCGACGCGCAGTCCCATGATCGCCTTGATGATCAACCAGACGATCGCCGAGGCGCCGGCCATGAAGATGCCGATGGCAAGGATGCCGACGATCTGGCCGACGATGGTGGCGTCCTCATTGGTCAGGACCACGGCCAGCGTGCCCCAGATGCCGGCGAACAGGTGCACCGGCACGGCGCCCACCACATCGTCGAGCTTCATCCGGTCCATCAGCGGCACGGTGATCACCACGATGATGCCACCCACGGCGCCGATGAGCGTGGCCATCAGCAGGTTCGGGGTCAGCGGCTCGGCGGTGATCGACACCAGCCCGGCGAGCGCGCCGTTGAGCACCAGCGTGAGGTCGGGCTTGCGGTAGAGCCACTGGCTGAGGATCAGCGCGCCCACCGCACCGCCTGCGGCCGCGGCGTTGGTGTTGGCCATGATCCGGCTGACATTGGCCACCGCGTCGGCGCCGCCCATCGCAAGCTCCGAGCCGCCGTTGAAGCCGAACCAGCCCAGCCACAGGATGAACACACCCAGCGTGGAGAGCGCGAGGTTCGAGCCGGGGATCGGATTGACCTTGCCGTCGGGGCCATACTTGCCCGAGCGCGCGCCGAGAATGATGATGCCCGTGAGCGCCGCCCAGCCCCCGGCGGAGTGCACGATCGAGGAGCCGGCGAAGTCGAGGAAGCCGAACTCGTCGAGCCAGCCCTCGCCCCAGGACCAGGACGCTTGGATCGGATAGATCAGACCGGTGAGTATGATGACGAACACCAGGAACGGCCACAGCTTGATCCGCTCGGCCACGGCGCCCGAGACGATCGAGGCAGTGGCGGCGCAGAACATCAGCTGAAAGAAGAAGTCGGAGCCGACCGATGCATATTCGGGGTCATCCACCATGTCGAAGCTGACGCCGACGGGTTCCAGGAAGGTCATCATCGGCAGGCCGAGCCAGCCGTCGATGATCCAGCCATCGCCGGGATACATGATCATGAAGCCCACCGCGAAATAGGCGATGGCGGCGAGCGAGAACAGGCTGATGTTCTTGAGCAGCTGCATGGTGGTGTTCTTGGAGCGCACGAGGCCGGCCTCGAGCATGCAGAAGCCCGCGGCCATGAAGAACACCAGAAAGCCGCCGATGATGAACAGCAGCGTATTGAAGATGAAGGTGACCTCCTGGGTCACGCCGACCATGGCCGCGGCTTCGGCCATTTCCTCGACGGCTTCGGCTTCCTGCGCCAGGCCCATCGCGGGCACCAGCGCCGCAACCAAGGCGAGGGGAAGCAGTTTCACGAGTTTCATCGGATCATACCTTTCCTGAGTGGTCCCGAGGGTGCGGGTGGCGTTACAGCGCATCGTCGTCGCTCTCGCCGGTGCGCACGCGCAGCGCGCTTTGCAGATCGAGCACGAAGACCTTGCCGTCGCCGATCTTGTCGGTGCGCGCGGTCTTGCCGATGGTCTCAACCACCTGATCGGCCATCGCGTCGCTGACCGCGATCTCCAGCTTGACCTTGGGGACGAAATTCACGGCATACTCGGCGCCGCGATAGATTTCGGTGTGACCGGACTGCGAGCCGAAGCCCTTGATCTCGGTCACCATCATGCCGCGCACGCCGATGGCGGTGAGCGCCTCGCGCACCTCCTCCAGCTTGAACGGCTTGATTGCTGCGATGATGAGTTTCACGTCGTTTCCCTTTCGCTGCGCAGGGGCTCCTGCCGGGGCCGAATGCTGCAAGAAAGGGCATGCTGCGCTGCGGAGACAACGAAACGAGCGGATTTCGGGGGTGGGCAGGCGACGGAGTCGCACAATTTTTGCACAATTTGACGAATATGCCTAATATCCGGGCGCTTCACGAAGTTGCACTGCCGGTGCGATCGCTTCTCCACATTTGCGCGCGAAGGCCTTATCCTGCTGCGCAACGAAATCGCCGAGAACGAGCAGTCAGAACATGGCATCAAATGGTCGCAAACGCCCGCCGCTGGTGGCGGAACCGCGTGCTGGGCGGCGCAAACCGGCGCCGAAGCGGGGAAGCGGTGGCGCCCGCAAGAAGCCGGCGAAACCGCGCGGGGGGATCATCGCGCGTTCGGCGAGGGGGCTCTTGCGTCTCGTCACCCGCATCGTCTGGGCGCTGACATGGCGGCTGACAGCCGTGGTCGTGCTGCTGCTCGGGGTGGCGGCCTTCTATTTCTACACCACCCTGCCATCGGTGAGCGAGCTGCTCGACGGGCGCGCGCGCGGCTCGGTGACCATGCTCGACGACTCGGGCGAGGTTTATGCCTGGCGCGGCGAGACATTCGGGGGCCTGATCACCGCCGATGATGTCTCACCGCATCTGCGCAACGCCATCATCGCCACCGAGGATCGCCGCTTCTACAACCATTTCGGCGTCAGCCCGCGCGGCATTGCGAGCGCAGTGCGCATCAATCTCTCGCAGGGGCGCGGGCCGTTCTCGGGGCATGGCGGGTCGACCATCACCCAGCAGGTGGCGAAGCTTCTGTGCCTGGGCGTGCCGTATGATCCGAACGAATGGGAAAGCGAGGCCGAGTACGAGCGCGAGTGCCGGCGCGGCACGATCTGGCGCAAGATTCAGGAGGTTCCCTTCGCGCTCGCCATGGAGGCCAAGTACAGCAAGGACGAGATCCTGACCATCTACATGAATCGCGCCTATCTGGGCGCCGGTGCGCGCGGGTTCGAGGCCGCCGCGCAGCGCTATTTCGGCAAGTCCGCCAATCAGGTCGACCCGGCCGAGGCGGCGATGCTGGCGGGGCTGCTGGTGGCGCCGTCCCTCTATGCGCCGACGCGTGATCTGGCGCGCGCGCAGGGGCGGGCGAACCTCATCCTCGCGCTGATGGAGGAACAGGGCTATCTCGACGCCACCGAGCACGCGGTCGCGCGTGCCAACCCCGCGCAGCTCTCGCAGGCCGCGGCCGAACGTGCCGGTGGCTATTTCGCCGACTGGGTGATGGAGAGCGGCCCGGCCTTCCTGACCCGGCAGACGACCGAGGATGTCATCATCCGCACGACGCTCGACAAGCGCATCCAGCGCGCGGCCGAGGAGGCGCTGGTGGACGTGTTCGAGAACCGCGTGCGCGAGGGCTCCGAGGCCCAGGCGGCAATCGTGGTGATGTCGGCCGACGGGGCGGTGCGCGCCATGGTCGGCGGGCGGGACCTGCGCGCCTCAGGCGCCTTCAACCGCGCCACCCAGGCGCTGCGTCAGACGGGGTCGGCCTTCAAGCCCTTCATCTACGCCGTGGCGATGGATCTGGGCTATGAGCCCACCGACATGGTCGAGGACGCACCGCTGACCATCGATATCCCCGGCTCCGGCCCCTGGAGCCCCAGCAACTACTCCAACGAGTTTCAGGGGATGGTCACGCTGACCGAGGCGCTGGCGCAATCGCTCAACATCCCCGCCGTGCGCATCACCGAGGCGCTGGGGCGCGATAATGTGCGCACGGTGGCAAGCCAGTTCGGCATCCGAAGCGGGCTCGCCGACGGCCCGGCGCTGGCGCTGGGTGCCTCGGAGGCGACATTGCTCGAGATGACGGCGGCCTATGCCGGCATCCTCAACGGCGGTTCGAGCGTGCAGCCCTACGGCCTGCAGGAGCTGCGGCTCATCGGCGAGGAGGAGCCGCTCATGGGCAAGGGCGGGGGGATCGGAAAGCGGGTGGTTCAGCAGGAAGCCGCGCGCAAACTGACCTGGATGATGACCCAGGTGGTCGAATCGGGCACCGGCAGGCGCGCCGCGCTGGAGGGGCGCGAGGTCGCCGCCAAGACCGGAACCACACAGGCGGCGCGCGATGCGTGGTTCATCGGTTTCACGGCCGATTACGTCGCCGGCGTCTGGATGGGCTATGACGACAACACGCCGCTGACCGGCGTCACCGGCGGCGGGCTGCCCGCCGAGATCTGGCGCGAGACGATGGAGCGCGTGCATGAGGGGCTTCCGGCGCGTCCGCTGCCGATGGAGACGCCGCGCATGATGGCCCCCGCGTCGGAGGAGGCCGAGCCGCGCAGCGATGCCGGCACCGGCGCGCTGGCCGAGCG
>PWLT01000216.1 GCA_003558415.1 Hyphomicrobiales bacterium | reverse complement strand
TGGCGGGTATAGGCGGCGAGCCGCGTTGCCAGTTCGCGGCTCATCGACTCCTCCAGCGGCCCTGCTTTGCCGCCTTCCGGCACAGCCTCACCGAATTTCGAGCGGCAGAACTTGGTGACGCGGGAGACGAAATTGCCGAGCACATCGGCGAGGTCCTTGTTCACGCATTGCTGGAAATTCTCCCAGGTGAATTCGCTGTCGCCCGTCTCCGGCGCATGGGAGAGCAGCCACCAGCGCCAGTAATCGGCCGGCAGGATCTCGAGCGCATCGTCCATGAACACGCCGCGCCCCTGGCTGGTGGAAAACTGCCCGCCATCATAGTTGAGGTAGTTGAACGACTTGATGTAATCCACGAGCTTCCACGGCTCGCCCGAGCCCATCAGGGTGGCGGGGAAGCTCAGCGTGTGGAAGGGCACATTGTCCTTGCCCATGAACTGGACATAGCGCACATCGTCGGCGCCATCGTCCAGACGCCACCAGCGCCGCCAGGCGGACTCGTCCAGACCCTGCGCATCGGCCCATTCGGCGGTGGCACTGATGTACTCGATGGGTGCGTCGAACCACACATAGAAGACCTTGCCATCCATGCCGCTCCAGGGCGCGCCCTCGAACTGCACGGGCACGCCCCAGTCGAGATCGCGGGTGATGCCGCGGTCCTGCAGGCCATCGCCGTCATGCAGCCATTTCTTGGCGATCGAGGTGGTGAGCACGGGCCAGCCGTGCTGCGAGTCGATCCATTCATCGAGCCGTGCGCGCATGGCTGACTGGCGCAGGAACAGATGGCGCGTCTCGCGCACCTCCAGATCGGTGGAGCCGGAAATGGCGCTGCGCGGGTCGATCAGGTCGGTCGGGTCGAGCTGTTTGGTGCATTCCTCGCACTGGTCGCCGCGCGCGCGCTCATAGCCGCAATTGGGGCAGGTGCCCTCGATATAGCGATCGGGCAGGAAGCGGCCATCGGCCAGCGAGTAGACCTGACGCTCGCTGACAATCTCGATCAGACCTGCATCATAGAGCTTCACCGCCAGATGCTGGGTGAGCGCGTGGTTGCGCGCGCTCGATGAGCGGCCGAAATGGTCGAAGGACAGGCCGAAACCCTCGGCCAGACGCTTTTGCACCTTGTGCATCTCGGCGCAATACTCGGCGACGGGTTGGCCGGCCTTCGCGGCCGCGAGTTCGGCGGGGGTTCCGTGTTCGTCGGTGGCGCAGATGAACATCACCTCATGGCCGCGCGCGCGCATGTACCGGGCATAGAGATCGGCAGGCAACTGGCTGCCCACCAGATTGCCCAGATGCTTGATGCCGTTGATATAGGGAAGCGCCGAGGTGATGAGGATGCGTGCCATGCCTGCCTGCCGTCGCGGGGTCCGTGGAGGCCCCTTTAGCGCAGCGTCGGCGCGAGGGCCAGCCATCTGCGCGACCCGGTTTCACATCGCCGTGGGCGCAGCTTGCGCGCGGGCCTGCGCCGCGCGACAAGCGGCGTGCATTTGCATGGAGGGAAGGCATGGACGCCGTTGCGATCGGCCCGCTGGTGTTTTCGGTGGAGCGTTTCGCGGTACTGGCCGGGATCGCGGTGTTCATGGCTGCTGTTTGGTGGTTCGGGCGCCGGGCCGATGCGCGACTGCAGTTATGGTCGGGGCAGGTGCTGATCTGGAGCTTCGTCGCCGCGCGCCTGGGCCATGTGGCGCGGCACTGGGAAAGCTTCGCGGGCGAGCCCTGGCGCGTGCTCTTCTTCTGGCAGGGCGGATTCTGGGCGCCTGCGGGTTTCGCGGCGGCCGTAATGATCACCGGTTTCACATGGTGGCGGGTGCGGGGGCTGTTGCGCCCGGCGCTCCTGTCGCTCGCCCTGGCGCTGGTGGCCTGGCAGGGGGTGCTGGCGCTGCGCGCACCGCTGCCCGAGGCGGGATTGCCCGAACAGGACTTCGTCACCCATGACGGGGGCGAGGTCGATCTGTCGCAGCGCGAGGGGCGGGCGCTGGTGCTAAATATCTGGGCGAGCTGGTGCGGGCCCTGCCGGCGCGAGATGCCGATGATGGCCGAGGTCGCGCAGTCCCATCCCGGCATCGATTTCGTCTTTGCCAATCAGCGCGAGGGGGCGGGGGTGGTGCGCCGCTACCTGTCCGAGAATGCGCTCGAACTCGACACCGTGATCCTTGATCTCGATGGCGCGCTCGCGCGGCGCTACGCGGTGCTGGGCCTGCCCGGCACGCTCTTCATCGCGCCCGACGGCACGGTGATCGAGCGGCGCATCGGCGAGTTGTCGCGCGAGGCGTTCGAGCGCGATATCGCGCAGCTCACCGCGCCGTGAGCGCGAAAAAAAGCGGCCCGGGCAAGCCGGGCCGAAAGTTTTCGGAGATGGCGCGCTTTCGCGCGCAAGGGCGACGCTCTCACGCCACCTTTTCAAGCGACACTTCCGGCGTGATGCCCAGCGCGTGGCAGACATCGCGCGTCAGATGCGCCTTGTTGAGCGTATAGAAATGCAGATCCTCCACGCCCTCGCGGATCAGCTTGTCGCACATCTCGGTGCACAGCGCCGTGGCGAGCAGATCTTCGCGCCCGTCGCGCTCGGCCTTGGCGAAGGCGTCGTCGAGCCAGGCGGGGATCGTGGCGCCGCAGCCCTTGGCGAACTTGCGGATGCCCTTCCAGTTCTCGATCGGGACGATGCCGGGGATGACCGGCTTGTCAATGCCTTCCTTCGCGCAGGCATCGCGGAAGCGCAGGAAGGTGTCCGTCTCGAAGAAGAACTGCGTGATCGCCGAATCGGCGCCGGCCTCGAACTTGCGCTTGAGCCAGCGCACATCTGCCATCTCGTCGGCGGCCTCGGGATGCGGTTCGGGATAGGCGCCCACGCGCAGGGTGAAGCGGCCCGTCTCGGCGAGCGCCTCGATCAGCTCCACGGAGTTGGCGAAGCCTTCCGGGTGGGGGGTGAACCCCTCCGCACCGCGGGGCGGGTCGCCGCGCAGGGCGACGATCTCGGTGATGCCCGCATCCGCGTAGGAATGGGCAATGTCGAGCGTCTCCTGCCGCGTGGCGTCCACGCAGGTCAGGTGCGCGGCGACATTGAGGTCGTATTGCCGGGCAATGGTGGTCACCGCCTCATGCGTGAGCTGGCGGGTCGTGCCGCCGGCGCCATAGGTCACCGAGACGAAATTGGGCTTGAGCGGCGCCAGCATCCGCACCGTGTCCCACAGCCGGAAACTGGCATCCAGCGTCTTCGGCGGGAAGAACTCGAAGGAAACGCGTGGCGTTGGCATTATGGGTCACTCCTTTTCGGGTTTGATCCCTTGTCGCACCCCTGTAAAGCTGAGACAAATTCATAATCTTCATCTTCAACATGAGGCAGACATGGGTTTGCACATCGAATTCCGCCATCTGCGCAGCATCAAGGCCATCCATGAGGCCGGCGGGCTGGCCCGCGCAGCCGATATCCTCAACATCACGCAATCGGCGCTGAGCCATCAGATCAAGGGGTTGGAGGATCAGGCCGGGGTGGAGCTCTTCGCGCGGCGTTCACGCCCGTTGCGGCTGTCGGCGGCGGGGATGAAGCTGCTGCGCCTGGCCGAGCGGATTCTGCCCGAGATCGAGGCGCTGGAGGCCGAACTGGAGGGGATGATCGCGGGCCGCTCGGGGCGGCTGCATATCGCCATCGAGTGCCATGCCTGTTTCGAATGGCTCTTTCCCGTGCTCGAGAGCTTCCGGCGCGCCTGGCCCGATGTCGATATCGACATCCGCCCCGGGCTCGCCTTCGGGGCGCTGCCGGCGCTGCAGCGCGAAGATGTCGATCTGGTGATCACCTCTGACCCCGAACAGCTCGACCAGATCGATTTCACCCCGCTGTTCGACTACGAGCCCGTCTTCGTCGCCTCCGCCCAGCATCGGCTTGCCGCCAAACCCCATATCGAGGCCGAGGATTTCCGCGGCGAGACGCTGATCACCTATCCGGTGGAACGCGCGCGTCTCGACGTGTTCACCCAACTTCTGACACCCGCCAAGGTCGAGCCCCGCGCCATCCGACAGGTGGAACTCACGGCGGTGATCCTGCTGCTGGTGGCGTCGAATCGCGGCGTCTCGGTGCTGCCCGACTGGGTGCTGCGCGAGATACGCGTGAATTCCGATTACGTCACCCGCCGGCTCACCGCAACGGGCCTCACGCGCCGGCTCTACGCCGCGACCCGCGCCGAGGACACCGCCAAGCCCTTCATGGCGCATGTGCTGCGCCTTGCGCGCACCGAGCCGGTGAAACTGCAACGCGGCTGAGCGGGCCCCGCGCCACCCGAAGGAAGCAATGCCCTCTGCCCCCGGGGCGACTCTGTGTATCTTCTTCGCGAAAATATCCCCGCCGGAGGCATGAATCCCTCCTCACGCTCCGGCTGGCATTCGAGTGCCCGGACCCGCAGCCTCCGGCCACCCGTCGGTGTCACCCTTCTTGTGGCGCTATTGCCCGTCGGGCTGCATGGTGTCGTCGTCGGGCATCGTATCCTGGGCCGGGGCGGGGGTGTCCTCGGCTTGTGGCGCCTCACCCTGTTCGGTCAACGCACCGTCCTCCCATGTCCCCGAGACGGTTTCGCCGCCCGCATAGCGCAGCACGCCCTCGCCATGGCGCCGGCCGTTGAGAAACATGCCCTCATAGACATCTCCGGTCGAGTATGTGGCCACGCCCCGGCCCTCGATCTCGCCCTCGACCCACTCGCCCTCATAGATGAAACCGTCGGCCATCTCGAGCCGGCCCTCGCCATGTCGCTCGCCGTTGCGGAACTCGCCCTCATAGACCGAACCGTCGGGATAGTTGGCGACGCCCACGCCGTGGCGCTGCCCCGCGACCCATTCGCCCTCATAGCTGTACCCGTCGGGGCGCGTCATCACGCCCCGGCCGTGATGCTCGCCGTTGCGGAACGCGCCCTCATAGACCGTGCCATCGGCGAAATTGGCGACACCCTCGCCCTCGATCGCACCCTCGGCCCATGCGCCCTCATAGGTCGAGCCATCGGCGAAGGTGATGGATCCCCGGCCATCCGGCAGCCCGTCGCGGAACATCCCTTCATAGACGGAATCGTCGGCATAACGTGCCACGCCTTCACCCTCGATCCGGCCCGCGACCCAGCTTCCCTCATAGGAGAATCCTTCGGAGCCGGTGAAGGTGCCGGTGCCGTGACGCTGATCGTCGGCGAAACTGCCCTCGAAGACCGAGCCGTCGGCATAGCTCACGCGCCCCGTTCCCTCGCGCAGCCCGGCGGCGAACG
>PWLT01000087.1 GCA_003558415.1 Hyphomicrobiales bacterium | reverse complement strand
GCCGATCACGCCGATGACGATCTTGCCGATAGCGAGCGGCAGGTTGACCGCCAGCCCCGCCCATGTGACGCGCCGCTTGGCGGCAGCCTGCGCAGGGTCGGGCTGGCTCGGGCTCTCGCTCATGGCAGGGGCGCTCTCGCAGGGGCGATACCAAGTGTATTGGCGCCGCCCGCCATCCGCGTCAATGCCTTGGGTGACACAGGGGGATCGCCCAGTGGTTGACCCCCGCGCAGCCGGGGGCTACCTGAACGCCGTTTGAAAGGGGCCTGCACGCTGCGGCCCCCAAGGACAGGAGGCCGAATTGGACGAGCGAAGTCGCAGCCGGGTCGCGTGCCGCTTCAGTCGTCGCGTGGCCTGGGTTCGTCGATCAACCATTCGGGGCGAGCGGCCGAGCCGGGCCTGACCTGCATGCGGGCGGGGCGGGGCCGTGAGCCCCCTGCATACCCCGGAGCCCCGCATCATGACCGAAATCCTCGACATCACCGCGCCCGAGATCGCGCGCCTTATCGAAAACGATGACCACGAGGCGCTCCGCGCCGCGCTGGAGCACGAACATGCGGCCGATATCGCGCCGGTGCTGGACGAGCTGGGCCCTGAGAAGGCCGCGAAGGCCCTGCTGGCGCTCCCGCGCGAGCGGCAGGCGACCCTGTTCGGGTATTTCGACCACGACACCCAGGTCGAGATGGCCGAATCGCTGAGCCGGCGCGATCTGGCGCGCATCTTCGAGGCCATGCCCCACGATGAGCGCGCCGACCTGTTTGCGGAGTTGTCCGAGGAACAGCAGCATGTGCTCCTGCCCGGCCTCGCCCAGGCCGAGCGCGAGGACCTGCGGCGCCTGTCCTCTTATGACGAGGACACGGTGGGCGCGGTCATGACCTCCGACTACGCCACCATCCCGCCCGAGCTGACCGTCAGCCAGGCATTGCAGCATCTACGCGACGTGGCGCCCGATTCCGAGACCATCTATCACTCCTATGTCGTTGACGAGGATCGCAAGCTCGTGGGCACGGTGAGCCTGCGCGACATGATCGTCGCAACCCCGGGCACGCGGGTCGAGCGGATCATGCGCCGCGATCCTCCGTTCATCCGCGCCGATGCGCCGCGCGAGCAGGCCGTTGCGATGATCGCGCGTTACGACCTTCTGGCGCTGCCGGTGGTCAATGGCGGCGACAAGCTCGCCGGGATCGTGACCTATGACGACGCGATGGATGTCGCCGAGGAGGAGGCCAATATCAGCTTCCGCAAGACCGGCGGTGTGATGGAAATCACCGAGTCGATCCGCGATGCGTCCTTCAAGCTGCTCTATCAGAAACGTGTGTTCTGGCTGGTCCTGCTGGTCTTCGGCAACCTCTTCTCGGGGGCCGGCATCGCCTATTTCGAGGATATGATCGCGGCCTATGTGGCACTGGTCTTCTTCCTGCCACTGCTGGTGGACTCGGGCGGCAATGCGGGGGCGCAGTCGGCCACGCTGATGGTGCGCGCGCTCGCCAAGGGGGATGTGCGGCTGGGCGACTGGTGGCGCTCACTCATGCGCGAAGTGTTCGTTGCTGGCGCGCTGGGCCTGACGATGGCGCTGGCGGTCTGGGGCATCGGGCTGTGGCGCGGCGGCCCCGAGATCGCGATGGTGGTGTCGTTCACGATGGTCCTCATCGTCATGGTGGGCAGCCTTATCGGCATGTCGCTGCCCTTCATCCTGAGCCGGTTCAGCCTCGACCCCGCGGCCGCGTCGGCGCCACTGGTCACATCGCTGGCCGATATCGCGGGCGTGCTGATCTATTTCGGCATGGCGACATGGCTGCTGAACGTTCCCGCAGTCGGCTGAAGCAGCGGGCGACACAGCGTTGAATTCGCGGTGTCGCCCACACCCCCATGACCACGATCGCTGTATCAGGGCCGTCGCCCCACCGTCTGCGCGGGCAGCGCTGTTGTGAGACCGCCAGACCCTGCTAGACTTCGCCGGGCACAGCGGGTAAACGCACTTCGTTAGCGCTAACAATGCCCCACCATTCCCGGCGCCGCGCGCCGCAGCCTTGCAAGACCGGGGCGAAAAAATGTGAAGAGGGATGCATGGTTGCACGCGTCATTCCCGTCGATCCGTTCGATCTGGTGATCTTCGGCGGCACCGGGGATCTTGCGCGGCGCAAGATCGTGCCGGGCCTCTACCGGCGCTTTCGTGACGGACAAATGCCGCCCGAGGCGCGAATCATCGCGGCTGCGCGCAGCGAGATCGACCGCGGCGCCTTTCGCCAATTTGCCGCAGAGGCGGTTGAGGAATTCGTCCCCCAGGATCGGCGCGACGCGCGCAGCATCTCCGATTTCCTCGACCGGCTCGAATATGTGAAGGTCGATATCCACGGGAGTGAAGGGTGGCCCGAACTGGCCGCCCTGATCCGTCCCGACGTGGTGCGGGCTTTCTATTTCTCGGTGGCGCCGGGGCTGTTTGGTGATCTGGCCCGGCGGCTTCACGCCCATGACATCGCCGATGGTGACTGCCGCGTTGTTGTGGAAAAGCCCTTCGGCAATGATCTGGCGACGGCGCGGGCGCTCAACGCCACGCTCGCGGAGCATTTCAGCGAGGGGCAGGTCTATCGGATCGACCATTACCTCGGCAAGGAGACGGTGCAGAACCTCATGGCCGTGCGTTTCGCCAATATCCTGTTCGAGCCGCTGTGGAACGCGCAATACGTCGATCACGTCCAGATCACGGTGGCGGAGACCGTCGGCGTGGCCGGGCGCGGGGCGTATTATGACGAGGCGGGCGCGATGCGCGACATGGTGCAGAACCATCTGATGCAGCTTCTGTGCCTGATCGCGATGGAGCCGCCCTTCCGCTTCGAGCCCGACGCGGTGCGCGACGAGAAGCTCAAGGTCATCCGCGCGCTCGACCCCGTGGAGCCGCGCGACATCGTGCGCGGGCAGTATCGCGCGGGCAATGGCTGCGCGAGTTATGCCGAGGATGTCGGAAATGACGACAGCCTTACCGAAAGCTTCATCGCGCTGCGCGTGCATGTCGCCAACTGGCGCTGGAAGGGCACGCCCTTCTATCTGCGCACCGGCAAGCGGCTGCGCGCGCGCGCCTCCGAGATCGCCGTGACCTTCCGCGAGCCGCCCCATTCGATCTTCGGCGAGGGTGAGGGCTGGAAGGAGAACGTTCTGGTCATCCGCCTGCAACCCAATGAGGGGATGAAGCTGCGCGTGATGATCAAGGAGCCGGGGCCGGGGGGGATGCGGCTCAAGGATGTGCCGCTGGATATGTCCTTCGCCGAGGCGCTGGGCGAACATGGCGCCGACATCCCCGATGCCTATGAGCGGTTGATCATGGACGTGATCCGCGGCAACCAGACATTGTTCATGCGCGGTGACGAGGTCGAGGCCGCCTGGGCCTGGACCGACCCGGTCGTCGCCGAGTGGCAGGCACGCGAGGACCGCCCCGAGCCCTATGATGCCGGCAGCTCCGGGCCGGAAGACGCACTGATGCTGATGCACCGTGACGGGCGGCGCTGGCGGGAGATAAGCCCATGAATCTCATCGAATACCCGGATCGGGAAATGATGATGCTGTCGCTTGCCGACAAGCTGGCCGGCCAGCTTGCCGCATTCTTGCGGCGCAATGAGCGGGTAAGCTTTTCGGTCCCCGGCGGCACCACGCCCGGCCCCGCCTTCGACACGCTGTGTCAGATCGATCTCGACTGGTCGCGGGTGACGATCATCCTCAATGACGAGCGTTGGGTGGACGCGGACTCGCCGCGCGCCAACACCCGTCTGGTGCGCGAGCATCTGCTCACGGGAAAGGCCGCCGCGGCGCAGTTCGTTCCCATGCTCACCGACGATGCGACGCCCGAGGCGGCGCTGCCGGGGCTCACGCAGGCTCTGGAGCCGCATCTGCCGCTGACGCTGCTCCTGCTGGGAATGGGCGAGGACATGCACACCGCCTCACTGCTACCCGGGGCCGACCGGCTGGAGGATGCGCTCTCCGACGATGCGCCGCCGCTCATGGCCCTGCGCGCCGAGGGTGTCTCCGAGCCCCGCATCACCCTGACCGCGCCGGTGCTGCGCGGCGCGATGGATACCCATGTGCTGATCACCGGAGCCGCCAAGCGCGAGGCGCTGGAGCGGGCCGCGAGCCTCAAGCCCGTCGAGGCCCCGATCCGGGTCGTGCTCGACGAGGCGACCGTGCACTGGGCCGAATAGACGGGGGCGGCCATGGCCGATATCTGGGACGATCTCTCCGCCCATCGCGACCGTCTGCGCGATATGGCGATCCCCGATCTCTTCGCGCAGGGCGATCGCGCCGCCGAATTCTCGGTTCAGGCGGGAGAGATGCTGCTGGACTACTCCAAGACCTGCATCGACGAGCGCGTGCGCGAGGCGTTGCTGGAACTTGCCCAGCGCGCCGATGTCGAGGGCGCGCGTGAGGCGATGTTCGCGGGCCGGCGCATCAATGAAACCGAAGGCCGTGCCGTGCTGCACACCGCGCTGCGCAACCCCGACAGCGCGGTGACGGTTGACGGCGAGGATGTCGCGGCCGGTATCCGCGCGAGCCTCGCACGCATGGAGGATTTCGCGCGTGCCGTGCGCGGCGGGAACTTCACCGGCGCGGGCGGGCGGATCACCGATGTCATCAATATCGGCATCGGCGGCTCCGATCTGGGCCCGGCGATGGCGGTTCAGGCGCTCGCCCCTTATCACGACGGGCCGCGCTGTCATTTCGTCTCGAATGTGGACGGGGCGCATGTGCATGACACGCTCGCGGGGCTCGACCCTGGGACGACCTTGGTCATCGTCGCCTCCAAGACCTTCACCACCATCGAGACGATGACCAATGCCGAAACGGTGCGCGGCTGGATGGCGCGCGCGGTGGCAGAACCGGCGGCGCAATTCGTGGCGCTCTCATCCGCGAGCGAACGCACCGCCGGCTTCGGCATCGACGAGGCGCGCGTGTTCGGCTTCGCCGACTGGGTCGGCGGGCGCTATTCCATCTGGGGGCCGATCGGGCTGAGCCTGATGCTGGCCATCGGCCCCGAGCGATTCCGCGAATTCCTCGCCGGGGGCGCGGCGATGGACGCGCATTTCCGCGCCGCGCCGCTGGTGGGCAACATGCCGGCGATGCTGGCGCTGGTCGGCGTCTGGCACAACCAGATCTGCGGGCACGCCACGCGCGCGGTGCTGCCCTATGATCAGCGGCTGGCGCGACTGCCTGCCTATCTCCAGCAGCTGGAGATGGAATCGAACGGCAAGCGCGTGCGCATGGACGGAAGCGATCTGGCCCGGGACT
>PWLT01000390.1 GCA_003558415.1 Hyphomicrobiales bacterium | reverse complement strand
GAACTCGACCGCTTCATCGCCGCCATGCTCTCGATCCGCGAGGAAATCGCCGCCGTCGAGCGCGGCGAGATGGACGCCGAGCACAGCCCGCTCAGGCACGCCCCGCACACGGTGCGCGATCTGGTGGCCGAATGGGACCGCCCCTATAGCCGCGAACAGGGCTGTTTCCCGCCCGGTGCCTTCCGGATGGACAAGTACTGGCCCCCGGTCGGGCGCGTCGACAATGTCTATGGCGACCGCAACCTTGTCTGCACCTGTCCGCCCCTGTCGGACTATGCGGAAGCCGCCGAATAGGCCGGGCGAAGTTTCGGGCACTCCCGTTTCTTCTTCGCGGAAATATCCCCGCCGGAGGCATTGAACTCTTCGCTGCGACCTTTCGCCGGTCGCTCGGACGCGCGACCGGCAGCCGTGAGCGGGTGCGTTGCGCGCGACAGTATCGCACTGGGCGCGTGAACCGGCGCAGTTGTGCCATCTCTCTGCATTCCCGGAAGGATTCGGTTTTTCCCGCGGGTTGCTTTGTGGCGCGTGATCGCTAATCTCGCGGGCAAAGATGGGCGCCCCTGCGGCGGCCGCGCGATATCGGGGAGAGTGAGCAAGATGCGGACTACTGCGGTTTGGGGCTGTGCGACGGCATTTGCGGCAATGATTTCGACCGGCGCGGCGATGGCGCAGGATCGGGCGACGCTGATCGTCTTCGACGCGTCGGGCTCGATGTGGGCACAACTCGAGGACGGCAAGTCGCGCATCGAGATCGCGCGCGACGTCATCGACGAATACGCTGCAACCCGCGATGCCGAGGAACCCGTCGGCGTGGTCGCCTATGGCCACAACCGCCGCGGCGATTGCGGCGATATCGAGACCGTGCTGCCGCTGGGCATCCATTCGGGTGACACGCTGGCCTCGACCATCCGCGCGCTCAACCCGCAGGGCATGACGCCGCTGACCGATTCCATGGCGATGGCCCGCGACATGATCCCGCGCACCGCCGAGTCGGCCGACATCATCCTGATCACCGACGGGCTGGAAAACTGCGAGGGCGATCCCTGCGCGCTTGCCGCCGAGATCGCCGCCGAAGGCATCGACATCCGTGCCCATGTCGTGGGCTTCGCGCTGGAAGAGGAGGCGGTGCAGACCCTTGCCTGCGTGCCCGAGCAGACCGGCGGGCAGCTTTTCACCACGCAATCGGGTGCGGAGCTCTCCGCGGCTCTGACGACCGTCAGCGCCCCCGCGCCCGTCGATCTGGAACTTCACGCGCTGGATGCGCGTGACATGTCGCATGTCGGTTCCATCACCTGGGATCTGACCACTGCGGCGGGCGAGCCCGTCTATCAGGGCACGAATCGCGGCATCATCCATGTCGAGCTCGACCCCGGCGAATATGTCGTCGAGGCTTCCGACGCCTCCTTCGCCGGCATGAGCGAGTTCGAGGTCACGCCCGATACCGAGGGGCCGATCGAGGTGGTGATGGCCAAGCTGCTCGCCACCGTGATGGTGCGCGGCGAGCATGGCGAGAGCGGCGAGACTCTGGAAGGTGTCGAATGGACGGTGCTCGATATCGCGAGCGAGAGCGCCGAGAGCTTCGTCAACGAGGGCGGTGGGTATTACCCGCTGCATCTCGAGCCCGGTGAGTACCGAATCGAGGGCGAAAAGGGCGATCTGCATGGCGGCGCGCTGATCACCGCCACGCGCGAGGAGGATCAGGATCTCGACGTGATCCTGGAGCCCGCGGAGCGCGAGATCACCGTCGAGATCGAGGCGCCCGAGGAGGTTGAGGTCGGCGCCTCCTTCGAGGTGGTCGTCACCGGCAGCCACAGCGACGACGATTACATGCTGCTCGCCGAGGTCGGCAGCGACGAGGAGGTCAGCCGCTATGGCCGGATGACCAACACAGTGGGCGGCGACGGGGAGAAGAGCTTCACCGCCCCCGCAACGCCCGGCAGCTATGAGCTGCGCTATTACCTGCGCGAGGATCGCGCGCTCGTGCAGCGCGCCGCCATCGAGGTGGTCGATGCCGGGGCCGAGATGACCGCGCCGGAACAGGTGAACATCAACGAGCGTTTCGAGGTCTCGCTCAGTGCACCGGGCGGCGGGCATCTGGTTCTCGTCTCGCCCGAGCGCGCCGAGGACGATATCGTCAGCCGCTACGACCGGATCCGGAATTCGGTCGATGCGCAGGACACCGTCACCCGCACCGCCCCCAGCGATCCGGGCACCTATGAGCTGCGCTTCCATATGGGCGACGACCATCGCCTGATGGCACGCGCGCTCGTGGAGGTCGTCGATGTCGAGGTTACCATGTCCGCGCCCGAGCAGGTCACGGCCGAGGAATCCTTCGAGATCGAGATCGGCGGCGGGGTCTCCGGGCATGTGGTGATCGTCGATGCCGAGCGCGCGGAGGACGACATCGTCAGCCGCTACGACCGGATCCGGAACTCGGTCGACGGCGACGAGGGCACCATCTCCCGCACCGCGCCGGAGGAACCGGGCACCTACGAGTTGCGCTACCATTCGGGCGGCGAACACCGTCTGCTTGCCAGCCAGCCCATCGAGGTTGTCGCGGGCGAAGAGGAGCCGGAGGCGGCCGAATTCGAGGCCGGCGCCAGCCTGTCCGCCCCGGACGAGGCCCCGGCCGGCGCCCAGATCGAGGTCGAATGGGAGGGGCCGGACGAGCGGCGCGACTATATCGTGGTGGTTCCGGCTGAGGCGCCGGCCGATCACTCGGGCCATTCCAGCCGGGCCTGGTCGCGCACCTCCTCGGGCAACCCGGTGAGCGTGGAGCTGCCGGATGCCCTGGGCACCCACGAGATCCGCTATATTCACAACGAAACCGACGAGGTTCTGGCCGTTCACATGATCGAGCTCACGCCGATCACTGCGGCCCTGATCGCACCGGAAACGGCGGCGGCGGGCGATTCGATCGAAGTTGAGTGGCAGGGCCCGGACAACCGGCGTGACTATATCACCATTGTTGAGCCCGGCGCGCCCGAGGGCGATAGCGGGCACTCCAACCGTGCCTGGTCGCGCACTTCTTCCGGCAATCCTGTCTCCATCGAGGTGCCCGACGCGCTGGGCACGCATGAGATCCGCTATGTCCATGGGCAGAACGACCGCATCCTGGCCAGCGTGGAGATCGAGATCGAAGGCGTCAGCGCCTCTGTCTCGGCGCCCGAGGAAGTGGCCGCCGGTGCCGATTTCGAGGTCGAATGGGAAGGCCCCGACAACCGGCGCGACTATATCGCCATCGTCGAGGTCGGTGCTCCCGAAGGGGCGAGCGGGCACAACAACCGGGCCTGGTCGCGCACCTCCTCGGGCAGCCCCGTGACCATCGAGGCCCCCGATGCGCTGGGCGAGTTCGAGGTCCGCTACGTCATGGACCAGACTGACCGGACGCTGGCCAGCCAGACGATCACCGTGACGGGGGTGTCGGCCTCTGTCTCAGGGCCCGAGGAAGTGCCCGCCGGTGCCGATTTCGAGGTCGAATGGGAAGGTCCTGACAACCGGCGCGACTATATCGCCATCGTTCCGGTCGGCGCGCCAGAGGGGGCGAGCGGGCATAACAACCGCGCCTGGTCGCGCACCTCCTCGGGCAGCCCGGTTAGCATCGAGGCCCCCGATGCGCTGGGCGAGTTCGAGATCCGCTACGTCATGGATCAGACTGACCGGACGCTGGCCAGCCAGACCATCACCGTCACCCCGGTGACAGCGACGGTGGAGCCATCCGAACCCATCGTTCCCGGCGGCGAGTTCGAGGTCCATTGGGAAGGTCCTGACAACCGGCGCGACTACATCGCCATCGTCGAGGTGGGGGCGCCGGAGGGAGCAAGCGGGCATAGCAATCGCGCCTGGTCGCGCACCTCTTCGGGCAGCCCCGTGACCCTCACCGCGCCCGATGAGGAAGGCGAGTATGAGGTCCGCTATGTGATGGATCAGTCGGACCGTACATTGGCCAGCGTCACGGTAAATGTGGGTGCAGGCGATGTGAGTCTAAGCATCGCCGAGCCGGTAACCGCCGGTGGCGTGGTCACCGTGGAGTGGACCGGGCCGGGGCGCTTTGAGGATTTCATCGAGATCGTCGAGGCCGGCGCGGCCGATGACGCCGATGCGATCCGCGATGCGCGCGCCTCGCAGGGCAGCCCGCTGCAGCTCTTCGCGCCCAGTTCGGCAGGGACCTATGAGCTGCGTTACCGCGCCTCCGACAGTGGCGAGGTGCTCGCCCGGATTGAGCTTGAGGTCGGTTCCTGAGCCATCGCGATTGCGCGCCCGGCCATGGCCGGGCGCGTGCCGGGCGCGGGAAGGGGCGAAGTGAAGGAGGGAGCGCGTCATGTGCGGGAAAGACAGGGCATCCGGGAACATCCCTCCCACTGGCCGGTGGCCGCGGGGGGTGGCACTGGCCGCGGCGATGCTCGCGCTCTCCGGCGCGGCGGCGCTGAGCCAGCCGGACCCCGAGCAGATCGCGCGCGCACTGTCGGGCGCGAGCGAGGCCGAGCGCGCAGCCATCATCGCCGAGCTTGCGCCCCATGGCGAGGCTGCGGTGGATGCGTTGCTGCACCTGATGGGGCAGGGGGAGTTGGACCAGCGTATCGCCCTTCAGGCGATTGCGCGCATCCAGTCGGGCGATGTCGCGCCTGCCGATCCCACCGATGACACCGCCACACCCGCCGCCGACGATGGGGCGCCAACTGATCGGGCACCGGAGAGCCAGGCAGAAGCGGGAGAGATCTTCCCCGCGCATCCGGGTTTCACCGTCCTCGACCCGCAGGCCGCGCAGAACCGGCTGATCGACTCTCTCGAAGGCGATGCGGCCTCGGTCTTCCTTCCGGGGCAGTGGTTGGGGCCGCTCACCACCGCGATCCTGCTGCTGGAGGCGGAGGAAGGCGCGCTTCCCCATGTCCGCTACCGGCTGAGCTATGGCGAGGACCAGTTGCCCAGCGGTCCGGGCGGGGGCACGGTGTCGGTGAGCTATGTCGAGGTGACGCGCTTCAACCTCGGACCCGCGCGCCACGCCGAAATCGCCGAAGCCGCCGGCGACGTCCCCGTCGCCCCGGCCGAGCATTTCGGCATCGGTCCACATGTGAGCCTGCGTCTTGTCACCCGCCCGATACAGGGGCGCAGCACCGATCTGATCGGCCTGTCGCGTGCTGAAATCTCCGAGGACGACGCGGCGGCGCAACGCTGCCTCGGCCAGTCCTGCCTGTCCACCGCGCCGCTTGCCGAGGCCGCTTTGGGCGCGGACTGGGGCGCGATGGAAACGGTGTCGCCGGGCGCGTTCGATCCGCCCTAT
>PWLT01000429.1 GCA_003558415.1 Hyphomicrobiales bacterium | reverse complement strand
CCGCGCGGCGGGCCGATGATCCGCTTGCCGATTTCGAAGGTCTTGGCGAGATCCTGGGTGCGCAGCGCGATGCTCATGCCGTCTTCTCCAGCGACTGTTCGGGGTGGATGCAGCGCACCTTGCGCGCGCCCCGGCCCTCGAGCACGATCTCGCCGCTGCGGCACGCATCGGTCGCCTTGTCGCAGCGCGGCGCGAAGGCGCAGCCGGGCGGCAGGTCATCGACCGCCGGCGGCAGGCCCGGAATGGCAGCCATCTCGCGCCGCCCCTCGCCCAGTTCGGGCACGCAGGCGATCAGCCGCGCGGTATAGGGATGCGCGGGCGCGCGCAGCACCGCTTCGGTCGGCCCCTCCTCGACCATGCGCCCGGCATACATCACCGCCACCCGGTCGCAGAGCTGA
Source organism: Hyphomicrobiales bacterium (assembly GCA_003558415.1). Lineage (GTDB taxonomy): Bacteria > Pseudomonadota > Alphaproteobacteria > Rhodobacterales > Rhodobacteraceae > Alkalilacustris. Next base: position 4,892 of record PWLT01000429.1, on the reverse strand, counting down.
CCCACCACCCCGAAATCATGCGTGATGAACAGGATCGCCAGCCCCCGTTCGCGCCGCAAATCGTCGAGCAGCGCGAGGATCTGCGCCTGCACGGTCACGTCGAGCGCGGTTGTGGGCTCGTCGGCGATGATGATGTCGGGCTCATTGGCCAGCGCCATGGCGATGCCCACGCGCTGACGCATGCCTCCCGAGAGCTCATGCGGGTAGCTGCGCAGCCGGTTCTCGGCATTGGGGATGCGCACATCCTTGAGCAATGCAATTGCCCGGCGCCGCGCTTCGCGTTGCGAGACAGCATGGTGCGAGCGTATCGCCTCGGCCAACTGGTCGCCGACGCGGTAGAGCGGGTGCAGCGTGGCCAGCGGGTCCTGGAAGATATAGGCGATGCGGTCACCGCGCAGACTACGCAGCCGCTCGTATTTCGCGCCGATCAGATCGTCGCCGCGATAGCGTACCGCGCCCCCGGTGATCACGCCGGGCGGCGAGGCCACAAGCCCCATCACCGACAGCGCCGTGACCGACTTGCCCGAACCCGACTCGCCGATGATGCCAAGGCACTCGCCCGGCTCCAGGGTCAGGCTGACATCGTTGACTGCGCGGTAGACGCGCTTGCCCACCTGGAACTGTGTCTCGAGGTTCTGGATATCGAGCAGCCCCGCGCCGCGCGTGGCGGGAACATGGTCGCGCTCGACCACCGTGGCGGGCAGCGGACGGCTGAGCGCCCCGGATTTCAGCCGCGGGTCGAGCGCATCGCGCACCCCGTCGCCCAGCAGGGTGATCGACATCACGATCAGCAGGATCATCGCACCGGGCACGAGCGAGGTATGCGGCGCGGTGATCATCGCCGAGCGCGCCTCGCCCAGCATCGAGCCCAGATCGGCGCGCGGCGGCTGGCTGCCCAGCCCCAGGAAGGACAGCCCTGCGGTTTCCAGGATCATCCAGCCCACGGTGGTGGACATGGCGATCACGATCACCGGCACCACATTGGGAAGCACCTCGGTGGTCAGGATGCGCAGATGGCCCATGCCCGCCAGCCTCGCGGCATCGACGAATTCCTTGTGCGCGATGCCCACCGTGATGCCACGGATATTGCGCGCGAAGAAGGGGATGTTGACCACGGCCACGGCGATGAGAGCGTTCATCAGCCCCGGCCCCAGCACCGCCACGATGGCCAGCGCGAGCAGGATATAGGGAAAGGCCATGAGCATGTCGACGCCGCGCATGGTCACATTGTCGGTGCGCCCGCCCGCATAGCCCGCGATGATGCCGATGGCCGCCCCGATCACCGCCGCGATCACCGCCGCGGCGAACCCCACGGCAAGGCTCAGCCGCGTGCCCCACAGAAGCCGCGAGAGCAGATCGCGCCCCAGATGATCGGTGCCCAGCAGATGCCCCTCGGCAAGCGGGCGCAGGAACCGGTTGGCGGTGTTGGTCTCGTTGGGTGGGTGCAGCGGCAGGATGGGCGTGAGCAGCGCCAGAAGCACGATGATCGTGAGCACCACCGCGCCCACCCCGGCCAGACGGTTGCGAAACAAGAGCTTGAGGAATGCACGCATCGCCCGCCCCCTTCAGGTCTTGATCCGGGGGTCGAGCAGGCTCTGCGCCACATCGACCACGATGTTGAACATCACGTAGCAGGCGGCCACGAACACGACGCCGCCCTGCACCAGCAGGATGTCGCGCTTGAGGATCGCATCGACCAGCATCCGCCCGATACCGGGCCACTGGAAGACGATCTCGATATAGACCGCGCCCGAGATGACGAATCCCGCCTGAATGCCGAGCACGGGGATGATCGAGACCATCGCCGCGCGCAGCGCATGGCGCCAGACCACGCGGCGCTCATGCACGCCCTTGGCGCGCGCGGTGCGGATGAAGTCCTGACGCAGCACCTCCAGCATGGCCGAGCGCGACAGCCGCGCGATCACGCCGGTTGCCACCACCGACAGCGCGATTGCCGGCATGATGAGATGGCGGATCAGATCGGGCAGATCGCCACCGCCGAACATCGAATACATCCCCGAGGCCGGCAGCCAGCGCAGCTGCACCGAAAACAGCAGGATCATCATCATGCCAAGGAAGAAGGAGGGGATCGAAATGCCGATGATCACCACGAAGGTGATTATCTTGTCGGCCAGCCCGTATTGTTGCGCGGCCGCGATGACGCCCGCGAGAATCCCCAGAAGCGAACACATCACGAAGGCGGTCCCCGCAAGGATCAGCGTGGCGCCGAAACGGTCGAGAATCTCGTCGAGCACTGGACGGTTGAGCGCGAAGGAGCGCCCGAAATCGCCCTGAAGCAGATTGCCCAGCCAGATGAAGTATTGCCGCCACAGCGGCTCGTCGAGGCCCAGATGCCGGTTGAGCCGCTCGATATTCTCGGGCGTGGCATAGGAGCCCAGGATCGCGGTGGCCGGATCGCCCGGGATCATCGCCATGATCAGGAACACGATCACCGTGATGCCCAGCAGCACCGGGATCGCCGAGAGCAGTCGCTTGAGAATGTAGCCGCCCATTTCACCCCTCCGCCGATCCGGGCCGGGACTGCACGCGCTTGCGGCCTTGGGAGCCTCCGGCGGGGATATTTGGGAGCGAAGAAGATGGAGCGATTCACATCATCTTCTTCGTGGAAATATCCCCCGCGGAGCGTCCCTGCACCACAAGTCGCGCCGCGGCCCGGGCGAGCGTGCCGCCCGGGCCATCGAGATCAGTTCTTCACCACATCATGGAGCAGCAGGAAGAAGGAGGGTTCGAGATCGAAATTCCCGACCCGATCAGAGGTCACTGCGTTCTGGACCCAGTTGGCCACGAAGACCCAGGGCGCGTCATCCTGGACGATCACCTGCATCTCCTTGTAAAGCCGCGCGCGTTCATCCTGATCCGTCTCCACCCGCGCGCGCTCGAGCAGCGCATCGACTTCGGGGTTGGAGTAGTAGCCCGAGTTGAAGCCTCCATGCTCGGGCCAGGCCTCGGTGCGCAGCGCGAGGAAGGGCAGCGTGTCGGGATCGTTCGTCATCCATGACATCTGCGCCATGTCGGCCTTGCCCTCGAGACCGGGATTCACCTCGCCCAGGAAGGTGTTCCACTCATAGGTTTCGATATTCACCTCGAAACCCACCGCAGCGAGATCGGCCTGGATCGCGGTGCCCATCGGGATGGGATCGAGCATCCCCGAGCCGCCCTCGGTGACATAGAAGGTCAGCTCCGCCCCCTCGGCGCCGGCTTCGGCGATCAACTCGCGCGCGCGCTCGGGGTCGTGGGGGTAGGGCTCGAGCTCCTCGTTATAGGCCCAGCCGAAGGCGGGCGGGATCGGCCCGGCGGCGATCTCGGCGGTGCCTTCGAGGATGTCCTCGGTGAGCGCGCGCTTGTCGATGGCGTAATTGGCCGCCTGACGCACGCGCTTGTCGGCGAAGGGTCCTTCCTTGGCGTTGAGGATCAGGAACCACACATGCGGGCCGGCCTGTTCGATCACGCGATACTCGTCGGTCTGAAACTGCGCCACGGCGGTGGGCGGCACCTCGACCATCAGGTCGATCCCGCCCGAGAGCATCTCGGCCACGCGGGTATTGGCGTCCGTGATGGGGCGGAACACCACCGCCTCCAGTTCCGGCGCGCCATCCCAGTAATCGGGATTGGCGACCACCGTCACCCGCTCGTTCGAGCGCCACTCATCGAAGATGAACGGCCCCGTGCCCGCAGGGTTGCGGCCGAATTCGTCGCGGTGTTCCTGCACCGCGGCGGGCGAGACGATCAGCCCTGTGGGATAGGCGAGATTTGAGAGGAACGGCGCATAGGGCTCGTTGAGCGTGAAGCGCACCGTATGGGTGTCGACCGCCTCGACCGTCTCGATGGCGTCGAAGAAGAAGGCGAGCGGGAACGGCCCCGTCTCGGCGTGCAGCGGGTGTTCCTCGTCGAGCATCCGCTCGAAGTTCCACACCACCGCCTCGGCGTCGAAGGCCGCGCCGTCATGGAAGCTCACCCCCTCGCGCAGGGAGAAGGTGTAGACGGTGCCGTCCTCGCTGATCTCCCACTCGGTGGCCAGCGAGGGCTCGACCTCCAGCGTGCCGGGCGCGTAGCGCACCAGCCCGTCATAGAGGTTCATCAGGATGCGGAAGTCGTTGACCGCTGTCACGGCATGGGGGTCGAGCGCCTGCGGCTCGGCGATCTGGCCGACGACGAGCACCCCGGGCGGTGTCTGCGAGAGCGCGGGCGCGGTGAGCGCGGAAAAGGCCAGAAGCGCCCCCGCGGTGACGCCAAGCGTGCGGCGCGTGAAGGTCCTGAACGGCATGATGTCGGTCTCCCCTGTGGACTGTTATGGGGCCGAATTTATCATGATAAATTGCCAGGTGCAAAATTTTCATGATAAATGGGGTGAAAAATATTCGTGGAGGACGGATGACCTTTTCACTTCTTGCCCGCGATCCGGGCAGCGGCGCGCTTGGGGGGGCGGCCGCGACAGGCAGTCTGTGCGTCGGAGGCTGGGTGCTGCGCGGTGATTCGCGGGCGGGGATGTCGGCGTCCCAGGGCGCGGCGCCCTCGACCATGTGGGGCGAGGATGTTCTCGAACTCATGCGCGCGGGATCGATGGCGGCTGACGCGGTCGAGACGATCACGCGCGCCGATTCGGGCCGCGACTGGCGTCAGCTCTCGGCGCTTGACCGTGCCGGCCAGTCCGGGGTCTTCACCGGGGCGCGCAACACCGGATGGCACGGATCGCTGCGCGGCGACGGGATTGTGGCGGCGGGCAACATGCTGTGGGGCCCGGAGGTGCTCGAGTCGATGAAGGAGGCATTCGTGACTGCCTCGGGCGCCTTCGCCGAGCGGTTTCTGGCGGCCCTGCGCGCAGCCGAAGCGGCGGGCGGCGACAGCCGCGGGCTGCAATCGGCGGCTCTGCT
>PWLT01000140.1 GCA_003558415.1 Hyphomicrobiales bacterium | reverse complement strand
GTTCGCCGCCGGATCCCAGTCGATCAGGCACTCGGAAAACCACGCCTGCCCCACCCGCCAGTCGGTGAGCAGATGCTTGGTCAGATAGGAGGCCGCGATCATGCGGGCGCGGTTGTGCATGGTGCCTGTGATGTACATCTCGCGCATGGCCGCATCGACCATCGGCACGCCGGTGCGCCCCTGGCGCCAGCGCTCGGCATCCGCATTGTCGCCGCGCCAGGGGAAGGCGTCCCATTCATCGCGCCAGTTACGCTCGGCAATGCGGGGGGTGTGGTGGAGCAGGTGCCAGGCGAATTCGCGCCAAACCAGCTCCTTGAGGAATTGCTCGGCACCGGCGCGGCCCTCGTGATGCGCGCGCAGCCCCGAATGCCAGACCGTGCGCACGCCGATCTCGCCCCAGGCGAGGTTTTCGGACAGGCGCGAGGTCGCCGCCTCGGCGGGGAAATCGCGGCGCGCGCGGTAGTGATCGATGCGACGGGCGATGAAATCCCCCAACCGCCCCAGCGCCGCCGCCTCGCCCACATTGGCATGGCGCGCGACCACCGCCGCGCCGCGATTCATGGCCGCGCCCATGCGCCAGTTCTCCAGCCGGTCGCTGGGCGGCCACTGAGTCGGCGCGCGCATCTCCGGGACTGGGGCCGGAGCATCGACGGTGCGATCCTTCACCGCGCGCCAGAAGGGGGTGTAGACCTTGTAGGGCGCGCCATCCTGCGTTGCGACCGTATCGGGCTCGAAAAGCAGATGCCCGCCGAAGCTCTGCGCGCTAAGCCCCCGCGCGCGCAACGCGCGCTTGAGATCACGGCCCTGCGCCTTTGCAGCGGGCTCATGCAGGCGGTTCCAGACCACGCCCGCCGCGCCCGCCTCTTCGGCAATCCGCAGGAGTTCCTCCGCGGTGCCCCCGCGACGCAGAATCAACCGTGCTCCGCGCGCCTCCAGCGCCCCCGCAAGGGCCGCCAGCCCCTCGCCCAGCCGCCATTTCGGCGCCGCACCGAGCGCCGCGACGGTTTCGTCATGCACGAAGACGGGTATCACCGGCCGCCCCGATGCTGCTGCCCCCGCCAGCGCCGGATTGTCGCTCAGCCGCAGATCGCGGCGCACCCACCACAGGATCGGCGCGGTCGTTTCCATGGGCTCTCCCGCCACGCGGCGGGACAGGGCCGCCGGCTTACAGCACCCGATCTAGCGCGGCGATCAGCCGGTCAACCTCCCCAGCGGAGGTGTAATGCACGAAACTCAGCCGCAGCACGCCATGGGCAGGGTCGATGCCCAGCCCCTCAAGCGCACGCACGGCGTAGAAATGCCCGCCACCCGCCATGATGCCGTGGCCCGCCAATTCAGTGGCCAGTTCGAGGCCGGGGCGCGCATGAGCCACCGCAACAGTGGACGCGCGCCCCGCGGCGCGGGTCGGGCCGATCAGGCGCAGATCGTTGCGCCCCGCGAGATAATCGAGCAGCGGCTGCAGCAGCCTTTCCTCATGCGCGCGCATCAGGTCATGGACCGCCCTGCCCGCCGCGCCCGTGCCGCCGTGATGGGCGTGCAACGCGTCGAAATAGTCCACCATCCCGGCGCTGGCGGCGACCTGGGCGTGATCGGGTCCAGCGGGGTTGAACCGCTTGTCAGGCAGATCGGCGTTGAAGAAATGCGCCTGATTGGGCAGCGCACGCGCCAGATCGCGGCGCAGCACCATGATGCCCTGATGGGGCCCATAGGTCTTGTAGGCGGAAAAGAGGTAGATATCGGCGCCCATCGCGCCCACATCCGGCAGCCCGTGCGGCGCGTAGGAGACACCGTCCACGCAGGCCACCGCGCCGGCCGCGTGGATCATCGCGCAGATCTCGGCCGCCGGATTGATTTCGCCCACCACATTCGAGCAATGCGGGAAGGCCACCAGCCGCACCTTGTCGTCGAGCAGCGCCGCAAGATCGGCGGGGTCGAGATGGCCGCTGGCCGGGTCCATGCGCCATTCGCGGATCTCGATGCCCGCCCCGGCCAGACGCCGCCACGGCCCGCCATTGGCCTCGTGGTCCTGATTGGTCACGACCACCGCATCGCCGGGCTTGAGATGCTCGCGGAAAGCCTGCGCCATGACATATGTATTGGCCGAGGTGGCGGGGCCAAAGATCACCTCGTCGCTCTCCACGCCCAGCAGCCGCGCGAGCCCGGCGCGCGCCTCGTCCATCTCCGCGCCCGCGGCCTGCGATGCGGCATAGGGGCCATAGGGCTGCACCTTGCGCTGGTGGTAGTAGCGAAACAGCCGCTCGATCACCGGTCGGCAGGTATAGGAGCCGCCGGCATTCTCGAAAAACGCCTGCCCCTCAAGCGAGGCTTCGGAAAATGCCGGGAACTGCTTGCGCACGAAATCGATGTCGAGGAGGGGCTGCATGTCTCACCTTCTTTCGGAACCTGTCGGCGGTGAGAAGGCCGTTCCCATCGCCGAAATGTCAACCGCCCGGGAAATTCCCGGGCGGTCGTTGGGCGCGGTTGCGCCATCCATCAGTGTGGTAATCAGCGCGGCTCCTGCATCAGCCCCTTGATCAGCGCGTAGCACGCCAACAGAAGCACAAGCGCGAAGGGCAGCCCCGTGGAGACCGCCGCCGCCTGAAGCGCCACCAGCCCGCCGCCGATCAGCAGCGTCGCGGCCACGAGCCCCTCGAAGATCACCCAGAACACCCGCTGCTGCACGGGCGCGTCGATCTTGCCGCCCGCGGTGATCGTGTCGATCACCAGCGACCCCGAGTCCGAGGAGGTGACGAAGAACACGATCACCAGCACGATGGCAACGAAGGAGGCCAGTCCCGCCAACGGCAGCTCCGAGAGCATCCCGAAGAGCGACAGCTCGGGCACATAAGAGTCGATGACATAGGCCTGCACCATCTCGCCGGTGCCCGAGACGATCTGCTCGATCGCGGTGCCGCCGAAGACGGTCATCCACAGGATCGAGCCGATGGTCGGGATGATCAGCACGCAGGTGATGAACTCGCGCACCGTGCGGCCGCGACTGACGCGGGCGATGAACATGCCCACGAAGGGCGACCAGCTGATCCACCACGCCCAGTAGAAGGCCGTCCAGCCCTGACGGTAGCCGTCATCCTCGCGCCCGACCGGGTTCGACAGCGGAAGAATCTCGCGGACATAGGAGACGCTCGTGTCCCAGAAGCCGGTGGCCAGAACCATGGTCGGACCGACGAGGAAGACGAAGACCATCAGCAGCACGGCCATGACCAGGTTGATCTCGGAGAGCCGCTTGACGCCGCCTTCGAGCCCGCGCAGCACCGAGATCAGAGCAAGCGCTGTGATGCCCGTGATCAGGATCACCTGCGCGGTCGTGCTCACCCCGATGCCGAAGACAAATTCAAGCCCCGCATTCGCCTGTTGCGCGCCAAAGCCCAGCGAGGTCGCCAGACCGAACAGCGTGGCGAAAACGGCCAGCACATCAATGACATGGCCGGTCCAGCCCCAGACCCGCTCCCCGAAGATCGGGTAGAAGATCGAGCGCACGGTCAGTGGCAGCCCCTTGTTATAGGCAAACAGCGCGAGCGACAGCGCCACGATGGCGTAGATCGCCCAGGGGTGCAGACCCCAGTGATACATGGTCGCGGCCATGGCCATGCTGCGCGCGGCGTCGACCGTTGCGGCATCGGCGAGTTCCCCGTCAACGATGCCCAGGTCTTGCATCAGCGGCTGGTCGCCCCAGGGCGTGCCGAAATAATAAACCGGCTCGAGCACTCCGAAGAACATCAGCCCGATGCCCATGCCGGCGGCAAACAGCATGGCGAACCATCCCAGATAGCCGTAATCGGGCGTCGCCTCGGCGCCGCCGATGCGGATCTTGCCCAGCGGCGAGACAAGGATCGCAAGGCAGACAATGACGAAGATGTTGCCCGCGATGATGAAGAACCAGTCGAAACTGGAAGTCAGGAAACCCCGCACGGCCATGAAGACCGCCTCGGCCTGTGTCTGAAAGGCCAGCGTGATGATGACGAATGCGATTACCACCAACCCCGAGATCACGAAGACGGGGTTGTGAATGTCGAGGCCAAAGGGGCCGATCTTCGGTTCTATATTGTCCTGACCGATTTCGTAATCGGTCTCGATGATATCCGTGTGCCCCTCGGGCTCCGGAATGCCCTGATCGTCTGAATCCGACATCTGTTCCCTCCTGTCCTTGTCATTGTGATCGCATCGGCACCGCCACGCCTGCCCGGCAAGGCTGAAACCGGGGCAGGGTCTGCGGGCTGTCCGCGACCGAAGCGTCGTTGACGAAAAACGACATATCGCGCTTATCCCTTGAGGTTAGCACCGATGGGGACGCGGATGAAACCCGGTGGAAAACGAAATCCGCATCGTGATGCCGCCCGCTCAAGGGCGCCGCGCCGACGTGACGGCGCGGGCGGAAGCGTTTCCTTCACCGGCAAAAAGATGCAATGCTCTGTACGAGGGTTTTCGCGATGTGGAGCCGATGCAAACGGGTGGCGGAATGAGCGTTTCCTACGATCTGCTGTTCGTCAGGAACCCCGACCCGATGTGGATATTCGACCTCGAAACCCTGCGGATCCTCGATGTCAACATGGCCGCCGAAGGCAAGTTCGGCTATACGCGCGACGAGCTGCTCTCGATGACCATCGCCGATATCCGCCCGCCCGAAGACGTGCCCGCACTTCGCGCGCGTATCGCCGGCGCCGGAACCGGGATCGACGATGCGGGGGTGTGGCGCTTCCTTCACAGGGACGGAACGGTCTTCCATGTCGATATCACCTGGCAGGAGGTCGATCAGGCCGGGCGCCGGGCCAAGCTCGCCTCGCTGCGCGATGTCACGCATCTCGTTGAGCTGGAGCGCGAGAACGCGCGCCTGCTCGAGCGCGAACAGGCGCATCGCATCACGTCCGAGCGTGCCGCGCGCCGCTTCGAGGAGCTGTTTCGCGCGGTTCCGGGCAAATACCTCGCGCTGTCACCAACTGATTTCCGCATCGAGGCGGTGAGCGACGCCTTCCTCGCCGCCACACGCACCCGGCGCGAGGACATTCAGGGCCGCCTTCTCTTCGACGTGTTCCCCTACCAGCCCGATGGCAGCGGGGGGGAGGCGGCACAGACACTGCAACGCTCGCTCGAACGGGTTCTGCATTCGGGCATGCCCGATGTAATGGGCGTACAGCGTGCCTACATTCCCGGCCCGGGCGGCGGCAAGGATGGGCACGAGGAACGGTACTGGACCCCGGTCAACACGCCGATCAAGGACTCGCGCGGCGAGATAGGATACATAATCCACCGCATTGAGGACGTGACCGAGTTCCT
>PWLT01000283.1 GCA_003558415.1 Hyphomicrobiales bacterium | reverse complement strand
CGCGCCGCGCTGCGCCTGCAACAGCCCCAGCACCAGCCGCGCGGTGACCGACTTGCCCGAGCCGGACTCGCCCACCAGCGCCACGCGCTCACCGGGGCGGATATGCAACGAGATCCCGTGCAGCACCTCGGTGGTGGCGGTGTAGCCCCGAAACGCCAGGTGCAGATCGCGGATGGCCAGTGTCGGCGTGCTCATTGTTCCGCCCCCAGAAGCTCGCGCAGCGCGTCGCCCACGAGGTTGAAGCCGAACACCGCGATCAGGATCGCAAGCCCCGGAAACACCGTCAGCCACCATGAATCGGGCAGATAGGTCGCCCCGTCGGCAACCATCGAGCCCAGATCGGGTGTCGGGGGCTGCACGCCCAGCCCCAGAAAGGACAGCGACGAGGCAATGAGGATCACGAAGCCCATATCCAGCGTCATCTTGGTGACGATCGAGGGCACGCAATTGGGCAGGATCTCGCGAAACATCACCCAGGCCCGCGAGGCGCCGATCACCTCGGCGGCGAGCACATAGCCCTCTTCCTTCTCGCCGCGGGTGATGTTGTAGACCAGCCGCGCATACCACGGCCACCACATCGCGGTGACCGCCAGCATCCCGTTGGTCAGCGTGGGCTCCAGCACCCCCATGATCGACATCGCCAGAACCAGCGGCGGGATTGACAGGAACACGTCGGTGATGCGCATGAGCACATATTCGGCCCGCCCGCCCAGATAGCCCGCCAGCAGCCCGATGGTCACCCCGATGGGCACCGCGATGGACAGCACAACAACGCCCAGCAACAGCGAGATGCGATAGGCATAGAGGATGCGGCTGAAGAGGTCGCGCCCGACCAGATCGGTGCCCATCAGATGCGGCCATTCGGGCGCACGGTTGAAATTGGCGAAATCGACCACGGCGCCGCGATGCTCGGGAAAGGGCGCGATGAAATCGGCCAGCAGCGCCGAGAGCACCACGGTCGCCACCAGCAGTACCCCGAAAGCCGAAAGCGGGTTGCGCAGCAGGATCATCAGCGTGCGCTTCATGACGACCTCTGCGAATGGCGGATGCGCGGATTGATGATGCCCAGCGCCAGATCGACGATCATGTTCACGATCAGGAAGGTGGCCGAGATGATCAGCACCGTGCCGACGATGGCGTTGAGATCCTTGCGTAGGATCACCTCCACCCCGTAGCGCGACAACCCCGGCCAGGCGAAGACCGCCTCGACGAGAAAGGCGTTGCCCAGCATTGCCGCGAAATCGAGCCCGATGATGGTCAGCGAGGGGATCAGCGACGGCTTGAAGGCATAGCGACGCGCGATGCGGCGCTCGGGGAAGCCGTAGGACTGCGCCATCTCGATATAGGGTTTCTCGTAGGTCTCGATCATGTTCGAGCGCGTCAGCCGCGCCGCCTGCCCGATCCCCGAGAGCGCCAGCGCAAAGGCCGGCAGCACCAGATGCGCGGCGGCATTGCGAAACGCCGCCAGATTACCCGCATGCAATGTGTCGATGAGCAGAAAGCCGGTGACGCGCGGGATGTCATGGGCTTCGGAAAGACGCCCCGAGACCGGAAAGATCGGCAGGAAATAGGCAAACAGCAGCATCAGGATCACCGCCCAGACGAAGGCGGGCGCCGATACGCCCAAGAGCGAAACCACCCTGATCAGACTGTCGATCCAGGTGTCGCGGTAGCGGGCCGAAAGCGCGCCCAGCGGCAGACCGATCAGGATCATCATCGCGCCGGAGATCATGATCAGCTCGAGCGTGGCGGGCAGGAACTGCGCGATATCGGTGGTGACGGGGCGGTTGGTGTAGAGCGAGGTGCCCAGATCCCCGCGCGAGAGATCGCGCAGGAAGATGCCGTATTGCACCACGATCGGCTCGTCGAGATTAAGCCGATCGCGAAGCTGTTCGATCTGATCGGGCGTCGCGTTGGGGCCCAGCGCAATGCGCGCCGGGTCGCCCGGGATCACCCGCGCGATGGCAAAGATCAGCATGGACACACCGACCAGAACGATCAGCGAGGTGACCAGCCGCCACAGGATGAGGCGGGCGAGCGCGGGCATTGCGAGGGTCTCCGCTTGGAGCGGGGCGGCTGCGCGCCGCCCCGCCGGGGTCGGTCAGATCAGTCGTCGAGCTCCATCAGCCGGAAGCTGAAGCCCATCCCGTCCAGGCCGAAGGCATGATCCGGATCTGAGAGGGCCGGCGCATTCACACGCTGGCTGGCCCCGAAGATCGACACCCGGTCGAAGCCGTAGATGGTGGGTGCGATCTCCATCAGCCGGTCATTGAGCTGGGAATAGAGCTCATCGCGCTCGGACTCCTCGGTCGCCGCGCGGGCGGCGTCGAGCAGCTCGTCGACGCGCTCATCCTCCAGATACTCGGGCGACTGCCAGGTGCCCGCGGCCGAGGAATGATACATCCCGTAAAGCAGCGTATCCGGATCCCCCGTGACCGCGTTCGCAAAGATCTGCGAGATATGCGGTGTGTTCTCGGGGTCCGCGACCTGTTCGGAGAACAGCGCCCAGGGAATGCGGCGGATCTCGGCGCCAAAGCCCAGCTCGGTGAAATTCGCCTGCATCAGCAGCGCGAAACGCTCCTCGATCGGCACCTCGGCGATCCAGGACACTTCGAGCGTGTGATCGGCCGGATCATACTGGCACTGCTCCAGATACTCGCGCGCGGCGTCCATGTCCCGGCTCAGCGTCTGATCGGGCGGGTTGGCGCCCAGCATCCCCACCGGGACCGCCCCGGTCGGGGGCGTGCCCTGCGCCGCATCGCCCGAAATCGTCACGATCTGGATCGCGGCCTCGTAGTCGAAGGCATTCGACAGCGCGAGGCGGCAATTCACGTCATCAAGCGGCGGCTTGGTGGTGTTCAACTTGATGTAGAAGGCACCGGCGCCGGATTCCTGCAGGAACTGCCCGCCGCCCTCGCCGATGGCGCGCAGCACCTCGGGCGGAAGCCATTGCGAGGAGATGTCATGCTCATTGTTGGCGATCAATGTGCGCACCGTCGCGGGCTCAAGCCCGTAGCGCAGGCGCACCTGATCGGGCGCCACCTCGGGCACACCAAGGAAATAGTCCTCGTTGCGCTCGAAGACCGTGAGTTCCTGCGGGTTGTGCGACACGACACGGTAAGCCCCGGACCCGGCGGCATTTCCGGACAGGAATGCCTCGCCCCAGTCGCCCATGTCGGGGTCGTCGCCGTCCTCGGTATTCTCCATCACCAGGGCACTGTCGATGATGGGCAGGCGCACGAGCCCCGCGATGAAGGGCGCGTAAGGCGCGGGCAGGTTGAAGCGCACCGTGTGATCGTCGATCGCCTCGGCGCTGTCGACATTGGCGAAGACATAGGACAGCCCCTGCCCCAGCGCCTTCATCCGGTCGAAGGAAAAGACGACATCCTCGGCGGTGAGCGGGTTGCCGCTCTGGAAGGTGACGTCGTCGCGCAGGGTGAAGATCCAGTCGTTGCCATCCGCCTCCCAGCCGGTGGCGAGATGGGGCTGCATCCCCGGCCCGCCCTGTGTGGGCAGCACCAGCGTGTCATAGGCGTTGAACATCAGGATCGAGTCGGCATAGTCCGACGCCTTGCCGGGGTCGAGCTGGCCGACCGGAACCTCGTCGAGGCGCAGGACGCTTTGCGCGGTGGCAGGCGCGGCGGCGGTGAGCGCCAGCGCAGCGGTGGCGGTGGCGGCGAGCAGGGCGTTGCGCGGCCCTGGCTTGAAGCGGGTCATGTCTGGTCCTCTCTGTTGGGTGGTTTGTTTGACGAATCGCTCGTCGGGCCGCCTTCTTCGCCGGCGGCTCCGTTGCTCTGATGGGCCTCGCCGCGCCGGCGCACCGCGATGCGCGCATGCGCGCCGGCATCGTGCAGCGATGCGTCCCCGTCGCCGAAGACGTCCATCGTGCAGGTATGCAGGATCGTTGCCGGCGTGTCGGTGTGGTTCCAGGTCGAATGCGTCCGGGTCGAGGGAAAATGGATCGTGTCGCCGGCCTGCAGGATCGTGCGCTCGCCATCCACCTCGACGGTGATCGCTCCCTGGATGATGTAGAAGAGTTCCTCGCCCTCATGGCTGATCGGTTCGCTGCGATGCCCCGGGGGTTCATGGATGATGACGCTGCGCAGCGTGTTGCCGGGAAACGCGGCCGAGACGCGCTCATAGCTCAGCGCATTGTCCGCGATCGAGTAGACCGGACGCTGATCCTGCCGTGTGGCCGAGCTGTCGCCGCGGGGCTGGTCGAGGAAACTGCTGACTTCGGACTGCAGAACCCGCGCAAGCGCGACGAGCGAGGAGAGCGAGGGCGCGGCCAGCCCGCGCTCGATCTGCGAGATGAAGCCGATCGAGAGCCCGGCGCGATCCGCGACATCCTGCATGGTCAGCCCCCGGGACTTGCGCCGCTTGCGAAGGCGGTCGCCCAGTTTGCTGCGTTCGGAATGCTTTTCTGCTGCCGTGTCGTCGGGCACAATCAGCCTCCGATCTTTAACAAGACTAAAGCTGACACGCCCACTGCATCCGGTCAAGATTTTTTACTATTACTAAACTTTTCCGACGCGGCCCCGCGGTTGGTTCGCCGTGACGCATCCAACCGGCACCCGGCGCGTTCGCGATCGCGCCTTCATCTCAGCATTTCCGGGGATGCGCCATCACCCGCAGGGCGCGCCACCGGGGCTGCGCACCGGGCGAGTCCAGTCAAGGCGACCTGCCACGCACCGCCCCGCGCGGCACGGAGCGGATGTCAGAGGTTTTCGGGCTGCGGCATGCCGATGACGTGATAGCCGTTATCGACATGCACGACCTCGCCCGTGGTGCAGGCGCCGTAATCCGATGCCAGATAGACCGCGGTGCCGCCCACCGCCTCGAGCGTGGGATTGGCCCGCATCGGCGCGTTGATTTCGGTATGCCGGTAGGTGCGCCGCGCACCGCCGATCGCCGCCCCGGCCAGCGTCTTCATCGGACCGGGCGATATGGCATTGACGCGGATGCCGTCGGGGCCGAGGTCATTGGCCAGGTAGCGCACCGTCGATTCCAGCGCCGCCTTGGCCACCCCCATCACGTTGTAGAAGGGCGTGACCCGGTGCGAGCCCTGATAGGTCAGGGTCAGCAGCGTGCCCCCCTGCGGCATGAGTTCCGAGGCCCGCCGCGCCGCATCGATGAAGGAATAGCACGAGATCAGCATCGAATTGGTGAAATTGTCGCGCGTCGTGTGGATGAAGCGGCCGTGCAGTTCCTTCTTGTCGGAAAACGCGATGGCATGGACCAGGAAATCGATGCTGCCCCATTCCTGCCCGATACGCGCGAAGGCCGCGTCCATCGATGCATCGT
>PWLT01000426.1 GCA_003558415.1 Hyphomicrobiales bacterium | reverse complement strand
GGTCTGGATTGACCTCCATGCGTTCGGCAAGGCGTATCGCCACGGGCGCTGCGAGGATGGTGGTGGCGTTGTTGTTGAGGATGTCCGACAGCGTCATGGTGATCACCATGATCAGCGCCAGAGCCACCCAGGCCGGAAGACCTGCCGTCAGTTGCTCCAGCGCGCCGGCGATCAGCGCCGCGCCGCCGGTGGTGTCGAGCGCCATGCCCAGCGGGATCATCGACCCCAGCAGCACAACCACGGGCCAGTCGACATGGGTGTAAAGTTCGTCGAGCTGCAGTACGCGGGTGAGAACGTAGCCCACGATCACGAAGCCCAGCGCCACCTGCAGGGGCAACAGGCCAAAGCTGGCCACCAGCACCGCCAATGCGAAGAGGCCCACGGCGATGGCGGTCTTGCGCGGGCGGAACACCGGCTGCTCGCGCCCGGCCAGCGAGATGCCTCCCAGCCATTCGGTGACATGGGTCTGCGTCTCCTCGGGGACCAGTAAGAGCATAATGTCGCCGGGCCGGATGGTGGTGCGCCGGATGCGGTCGCGAATCGTGCGCCCCTCGCGCGAGATGCCCATCAGCACCGCCTGGTGGCGCCACGACAGACCCACCGACTGCGCCGTCTTGCCCGCGATCCGGGCCCCCTGCTGGACGACCACCTCGATCATCACCATTCCCGCACCGGAGGCGATGTCGATGCCCGATTTGTCCTTCTTCGCCTTTTTCTTGTCGTTATCCGACGTATCGGCCTCGGGAAAGGCGAGCTTCATTTCCGAGCGGAATTCCTCCAGCCCCTCGGGCGCAGCCTCCACCAGCAGCACGTCACCGGCGGCAAGCGCGATGTTGCGGGCCGCCCCGTAGCGGCGCTTTCCCTCGCGCAGGACGGCAAGGATGGCGAGGTCGGCGTCCTCGGCTCTCTCTTCGATGTCGCGTACGCGCTTGCCTTCAAGTTTTGAATCCTGCGGCACCACCAGCTCGGCAATGAACTCGTCGATCACCTCGCGCTTGGGCCCCCCGTCCTTCACCCGTCCGGGCAGCAGGCGCCAGCCGACAAGCGCGACAAACAGCACACCGGCCAGCGCTACCGCTGCGCCGACCGGTGCGAAGTCGAACATGGCGAAGGGCTCGCCGAGTTCGTCGTTGCGAAAGGTTGCCACGATGATGTTGGGCGGCGTGCCGATCATGGTGATCATGCCCCCGAGAATCGTCGCGAAGGACAGCGGCATCAGCGTCATCCCCACCGCGCGCTTGGCCTTGCGTGCGGTCTGGGTGTCGATGGGCATGAGCAGCGCCAGCGCCGCGATATTGTTCATGAAACCCGACATCAGCGCCCCGGCACCGCCCAGGGTCGCGATGTGCAGCATTGGCGGGCGATTCTTGTCGGCCAGATATTTGGCCAGCCACACCACCGCGCCCGAGCGCATCAGCCCGCCCGAGACGATCAGCACCAGCGCCACGATCAGCGTCGCGGGGTGGCCGAAGCCCGAAAACGTCTCCTCCACCGGTACGACGCCCCAGACCACCCCGATCAGAAGGGCCGAGAACGCGACGATATCGTAGCGGATGCGCCCCCACAGAAAGAACGCGAAGACCAGCGCGAAAAGGCAGAACAGGAATATCTGGTCGGGAGTCATGCGCTTTCCTTGTTTCGTCGCGGTGCGACCATCCCCACACAGCAGAAGCGCAGCCCCTTGGCAACGCGTTCGCGCCACTCCCGATCTTGCGGGGCCGGGTTCCGCTGACATATAGGCTGTGCGCAACGTTACAATCCTGCGGGGGATCACACATGGCAGGCCATTCCAAATGGGCCAATATCCAGCATCGCAAGGGGCGCCAGGACGCGGCGCGTTCCAAGCTGTTCTCCAAGCTCTCCAAGGAGATCACGGTGGCGGCCAGGATGGGCGACCCCGACCCCGAGAAGAACCCGCGCCTGCGGCTGGCCATCAAGGAGGCCAAGTCGAATTCCATGCCCAAGGACAATATCGACCGCGCCATCAAGAAGGCGCAGGGCGGCGATGTCGAGGCCTATGAGGAAATCCGCTATGAGGGCTACGGCCCCGGCGGCGTGGCGCTGATCGTCGAGGCGATGACCGACAACCGCAACCGCACCGCCTCCACCGTGCGCTCGACCTTCGGCAAGCATGGCGGCAACATGGGCGAGAGCGGCTCGGTCGCCTTCATGTTCGAGCGCAAGGGGCAGGTCGTCTATCCCCCCGAGGCGGGCTCGCCCGACGACATCATGCTGGCCGCGATCGAGGCCGGCGCGGAGGATGTTGAAAGCGGCGAGGACGGCCACACCATCTGGACCGATGACAAGGAACTGGCCCATGTCGCCGCGGCGCTGGAGGAACATCTGGGCGAGTCGGAGGCCACGCGGCTGGTGTGGAAGCCCACCACCACGACCGAGCTTGATCTCGAGGGCGCGCAGAAGCTCTTTCGCCTGATCGAGGCGCTGGAGGATGACGACGACGTGCAGAAGGTCACCTCCAATGTCGAGGTCTCCGACGAGGTGATGGAGCAGCTCTGAAGCAGAGGCTGACCCGCTCAGTGGCCTTTGGCCGGGACCGGTGGGCTGCGTTCCTCCACCAATCGTCCCAATGCCCGCTGGCAAGCCGGAGTTGATCGTTCGCGCCGTCGACGCATTCGGATGCAAAGCGGTCGGGCTGCTGATCCCGCTCGACGGCCAGTCAGCCAACCCCACCATGGCGGCCTCCGACCGCGCGGTCTATATCAAGCCCGCCACCGATGGCGCGATGGCGCTGGCCATTGCCCATGTGATCCTGACCGAAGGGCTGTGGGACCGCGAATTCGTCGGCGACTTCGCCGATGGCCGCAACCATTTCGCCACCGGCGAGACCATCAGCGCCGCAGCACAGGTGGCCGTGACCGACCCCGAGACCGGCGAGGTCACCACGCAGCCGGCGGAGGGCAGCGGCTTTGTCGAGCTGTGGACCCACGGTCTGGTGGACTGGTGGAACGAGGAACTCAAGGACCGCACCCCGGAATGGGCCGAAGAGATCACCGAGGTGCCGGCCTCCACCATCCGCGCCGTGGCGCGCGAATTCGGCACCACGCGCCCGGCCATGGCGATCATGGAGCGCGGCCCCACCTCGCACACCAACGGCACCTATGCGGGCATGGCCATTCACGCGCTCAACGCGCTGGTGGGCAGCCTGTTCGCGGAAAAGGGTGGGCTCTTCTACCAGATGGGCGTACCCTATGGCGACCTGCCGGTGAATGCCGATGACTATCTCGACGACTGGGCCGAGAACGGCGAATGGAAGGACCAGCCACGCATCGACATGGCGGGCACCGAGCGCTGGCCGATGACCTCACACATGATGCAGGAGGCCGGGCCGAACCATCTGGCGGGTGATCCCTACAAGCTCGACACCGCCATGTTCTACTACACCAACCCGATCTGGTCGGCGCCCAACCCGCGGGTCTGGGAGGAGGCGCTCAAGGACGTGTTCATCATCGACACCTCGCCCTTTCCCGGCGAGACGGCGATGTATGCCGACATCATCCTGCCCGATCATACCTATCTGGAGCGCTGGCAGGACAGCCCGACCTATCCGTTCGAGGGCTGGCCGATGACCGCGCTGCGGGTGCCTGCCGTTGACCCGATCCATGACACCATGCATTTCGGCGATGTGCTCATCGAGATCGGCAAGCGCATCGACGGGCCGATGGGCGAGTATTACCGCGAGATCGACAATGTCGAGAACGTGCTGCGCCACCGCGCCCGCGGCTTCGAGGACGTGGCCATCGCCGCCTTCGCCTATGCGATGATGGACCTGATGGCGGTGGGCCATCGCAGCTTCAACACCTCCTCGCAGATGCCCTGGGGCCAGCCGATTGCGACCTATCTCTATTTCGCGCTGGCCTCCTCGGGGCTGGGCATGATCGCCGCGCTGCCGCTCGTGTTCGGCTTCAAGCGGTTCTACCCGCTGGCGAAACGTTCGGTCTACCTCGCCTTCATCATCCTGATCTCGGGCATGGCGGTGCTGGCGATGGAGCTGGGCCATGTGTTCCGCATGCTCTGGGTGATACCGCTGAACATGCAGATCCAGTCGGCGATGTTCTGGATGGGCGTGTTCTATGTCGCCGACCTCGCGTTCCTGATGTGGAAGTTCCAGAAGATGGAAGGCCGCGAATGGGACAGCAAGACCAGCCGCCAGATCGGCATCGCCTCTTTCCTCGCGGTGCTGCTGGCCAGCGGCAACCTGGCGCTGATCTTCGGCATGATGAGCATGCGGCCCTTCTGGTTCGACGGGTTGATGCCGATCTATTTCTTCCTCACGGCGGTCACCAGCGGTCTGGCGGCGGTGGTGTTCTTCACCTACCTCGCCTACGGCTTCAACCGCGCAGCGATGCCCCCAGCAATGCGCGCCATGTTCGCAGGCCCGCTGCCGCGGCTCTTCGCGGCGGTGCTGGGCGGCACGGTGCTGTTCATCGCGGTGCGCGCGATCACCGGGCTCTACACCAACAACCCCGAGATCCATCTGGTCTGGCGTGACTTCCTGTTCGCCTCGCCGGTCTATCAGGCCTCGCTCTGGCTGGGGATCGTGGCGCCTTTCGTGATCATGCTCTTTGCCGGGCTGCGCACCAATCCGGCCGTTCAGGTGCTGGTGTCGATGGCGGTCTTCGCCGGGCTGTTCGCCGAGCGCTACTTCTTCGTCGTCGGCGGGCAGGTGGTGCCGCTCTTTCGCGGCACCTGGGAATGGGGGCTGATCGAATACACGCCCTCGCTCACCGAATGGGCGTTGACGATCATGGGCTCTGCCATGCTGTTCGCGCTCTATGCCGCGGGCGAGCGGTTTCTCAACCTCTCGGCCATGCCCAGTGAGCTGGAGGCAGCCCAAGGCGTTGAAGCCACCGTCTGAGCCGGCCCTCCCGGCATGACGACGCGCGGGGCGGCACCATGCCGCCCTGCCGCATTTCCGGACCAGGCCAGTTGACGACACAAGCAGAAGAGAGATTGAGATGACCGACAACCTCGCGGCGCAGAGCTATTCGAGGCGCGATTTCTGGCTGTGCCTCGCGCGCGCCTTCAGTCAGCCGCAGGACGACACGTTTCACGACGTCTTCACCGGCAGCCTGGCCGACGATCTGGAAGCGATGTGCGAGGAGATCGCTCTAGTGGTCGGCGCGGACATCGCCGCGCTGCGCCGTGATGCGGGCGCCATCGGAGCGCCCATCGACCTTTCGCAGCTTTACTCGAAACTGTTCCTGACGCCGCCCGCCCCGGTGATGCTGAACGCGGGTTTCTACATGGAGGGCGGCAAGACCGGCCAGATCGAGCAGGAGTTGCGCGCGATCATGGCCCGCCACGGGTTGCAGAAAAGCGAGG
>PWLT01000166.1 GCA_003558415.1 Hyphomicrobiales bacterium | reverse complement strand
CCCGTTGGTAAGCGTGCGCCGGATCTCAAAATTGTCATGCGTGCTGGCCAGCGCCTGCACATCGACCGGCGCCGCCAGCCGCACCCGGCGCCCGCGCAGATCGAGCGTCGCGTGATCGGTGAAATGGAAAAGCGCCTGAAGCGCCTTGCGAAACCCTGTATCCTGATCGCCGAAGGCGGCGGCATAGGTCGGAAAGTCGAAGCTCCTGGTCAGCAGCAGGCGCGTGTCGGGCGCCATCACGAGCGTCCCCTCGAAGCGCACCGGAGCGTTGAGCGTCAGTTCCGACCCGATGAAGAAGCTCCCCTCGGGGACCAGGATCTGCCGCCCCCCCGCCGCGTCATCGGCCGCCTCGAAAGCCGCATGGTCATCGGTCGTGCCATCGCCCAGCGCGCCGTAATCGCGCACATCGACCCAGTCCATCAACTGGCGATGGAAGACATTGGTGACATCCTCGATGACAAGATCATCGATGCGCACCACCCCGCCATCCGGGCCGATCAGGTCGAGCCCGACATGGCCGTAGACCGGTTCGGTGCCCCAGACCAGATCGACACCGCCGCGGTTGCCGGTGCCGATGATCGCGCGGACCGTGATCACCTCGCCATAGCTGCTCAGCGAGTTCGCGTCGGCCTCCTGCGCAACGCCGGTGACGTTGTTGCCGCCCGCATCGCCGGCCCAGGCGGCGACGCGCACGCCGGGCAGGTTGCCGCTCATCGCCTTGATCCGCGCCGTGACCCTGAGATAGCAGCCCGGAAGGATCGGAGTCTCGCCCTTCCAGCGCAGCCGCTGCACCGTCTCGATCTTTTGCAGCTCGAGGCAGCCGCCGAAATCCGCGTCCGACGCAACGAAAGCGGCATTCGTAGCGCCCTCATAGGTCGGCGAGCCGGGCGTGCCGTCGGTGCGCGACCAGACATCGAGTCCGGCCGAGAACGGCGGTGGCATGAGTTCCAGCCCGTCGGTGATCGCCTTGTTCATCCTTCAATTCCCCTGAATGGTTCCACTCGACGCTTCCGGCTCGCCGGCCTGTCGGCGCCGCCCCGCGCCAGGCGGGGCGCGGCATGCCGCAACACTCGGGAAAGGATGGCGACGGGCCGGCAGCCCGTGGGGTCAGGATTAGCAAAGGAAATTTAACCAAATTCGATGCCGCCGCGCGCTGCAACGCGCGGCATGAAGGCATGGAGCCGCATCGGTGTGATCGATGGGGCCACCATCACGGGAACGGTTTGCGTGCCGGCAAGGAGGGAGCCCAATTCGGCACGCCCGGTCGGCGGATCACTCCTCCTGCGCGATGGCACCGGGCCTTTCATCGGCAGCGGCGCGGCGCGCGCCGGCGTCCCGTGTGCGGATGAAGCGTTCGCGCAGGATCTTCTTGCGCCGCGCCTTGTAGGCGCGGATCACAGGCAGGCTGACATAGTACATGATGACCGAGGTCGCCAGGCCGGGGAGGATCCCGCCCAGCATGTAGGGAAGGTAGACGCGGAAGAAGAACAGGCGCAGGCGGAACCAGTTGGGCTCACCGCCGGTCACGAGCGCGTTGAGGTTGAACCACAGCTCGGCGGAGGCGTAGCCGAAGGCACGCATCACCTGCGGAAAATGCATCGCCCCGCCCTGCCCGAGGATCCAGTTGCCGAACTGAACCGAAACCTCGACGATGATCGGGAAGGTGATCGGATTGCCAAAGAAGGTCGCCAGCAGCGCGGCCAGTATGTTGCCGCCGATGACTCGGGCGATAAGCGCCGCAAGCAGGAAATGAAGCCCGAAGAACGGGGTGAAGGAAACGATGACGCCCGAGGCGATCCCGCGCGAGATGCGCTCGGGCGTGTCGGGCAGCCTTGAGAGCCGGTGGCCGACATAACTGGTCGCGCGGCGCCAGCCGCCGCGCGGATAGATCAGTTCGATCAGGATCTGACCGAGAGAGCGTTTGGTGCGCCGCCGGAAAACCACCTGCCGGTCCTACTCCGCTAGAAGGGCTCAGGGCTTTCTGTCCGGGTCCCTGTGCCGTGCAAGCTGTGCGACATCGCTCTCGGCCTCAAGAGCTGTCATGATCGTGTGCAGATGTGCGAGATCGCGCAGATCAACCTCGACGATGATGCGATAGTAATCGGGCTTGCGGTCGGCGAACCTCAGATCCGAGATATTGGCCTTCTGCTCCCCGATCAAGGTACAAATGCGCCCCAACACGCCGGCGTCATTGCTGATGGTGATCTCCAGGCTCACCGTGTGGGCGGGCGGGTGGCGCCCCTCATGCCAGCGCAGATCGACCCAGCGCTCGGGCTGATCCTCGAACTCGGCCAGAACCGGGCAATCGATCGCGTGGGCGACGACCCCCTTGCCGCGATAGGTGATGCCCACGATCCGTTCACCGGGAACGGGCTGACAGCAGGACGCGCGGCGGAAGGTCTGATCGGGCGACAAGCCGACAACGGGGCGCAGCGCGTCCACCTCTTCGCCCCGCACGGCCGAAAGTTCGGGATAGAGCGTCTCGACCACCTGACGCGCGGTCAGCTCCGCGCTGCCCAGCCGCGCGAGCAACTCCTCGCGGTTGCGCAGGCCGAGCTGGCGTGCGGCCGTGCCCAGCGCCTTGTCGGTGGCCTTGCGCCCGACATGCTCAAACGCCACCCGCGCAAGCTCGCGCCCGAGCTTCATGAAGCGCTCGCGATCCTCCTCTCGCAGGCTGCGCCGGATCGCGGCCTTCGCTCGCCCGGTGCTCACGATGTCGATCCAGGTCGATTGCGGGCGCTGCCCCTCGGCGGTGATGATCTCCACGGACTGGCCGTTCTTGAGCCGCGTCCACAGCGGCACGCGCAGCCCGTCCACCTTCGCCGAGACACAGGAATCCCCGATTCGGGTGTGAATCGCATAGGCGAAATCGAGCGGCGTCGCGCCGCGGGGCAGCTGCACCACATCCCCCTTCGGCGTGAAGCAGAAGACCTGGTCGGAATACATCTCCAGCTTTACATGCTCGAGAAACTCGTCGTGGTCCTCGGCGGCGTCGAAGCGCTCGGTCAGCGTGGTGATCCATTTCGCCGGATCGACCGCGAAGGGGTTGGCGACGCGTTCCCCGTCGCGATAGGCCCAGTGCGCGGCCACGCCGGCCTCGGCGACCTCATGCATCGCGCGCGTGCGGATCTGGACCTCGACGCGCTTGCCGTCGCGCCCCGACACCGTCGTGTGGATCGAGCGGTAGCCGTTGCTCTTGGGCTGGCTGATATAGTCCTTGAACCGCCCCGGCACGGCGCGCCAACGCCGATGGATCGCGCCGAGGATGCGATAGCACTCGCCTTCGGTCTCGCAGATCACCCGGAAGCCGTAAATATCCGAGAGCCGCGAGAAGGCAAGCTGTTTCTGCTGCATCTTGCGCCAGATCGAATAGGGCTTCTTGGCGCGGCCATAGACATCGGCCTCGATCCCCTCGCGCTCCAGTTCGTGACGGATGTCGGCGGTGATCTTCTGGACCACGCCGCCGGTTTCGCGCTGCAGGGTCAGGAAGCGACGGATGATAGAGTTGCGCGCCTCCGGATTGAGCACCCGGAAGGCGAGATCCTCCAGCTCGTCGCGCATCCACTGCATGCCCATGCGCCCGGCGAGGGGGGCATAGATATCCATCGTCTCGCGCGCCTTCTGGGACTGCTTGTCGGGGCGCATCGAGCGGATGGTGCGCATGTTGTGCAGCCGGTCGGCCAGCTTCACGAGGATCACGCGCAGATCCTTCGACATGGCGATCAGAAGCTTGCGGAAATTCTCCGCCTGTTTGGCCTCGGAGGAGGAAAGCTGCAGGTTCGTCAGCTTGGTGACGCCATCGACCAGCTCGGCGATCTCTTCGCCGAAGTTCTCCCGGATCTCCGTGTAGGTCGACTTGGTATCCTCTATCGTGTCGTGCAGAATTGCGGTGACGATGGTGGCGTCATCAAGCCGCATCTCCGTGAGGATCCCGGCCACCGCAACGGGATGCGTGAAATAGGGTTCGCCGGAATGGCGGAACTGGCCCTCGTGCATGCGCCGCGCGTAGTGATAGGCGCGCTCAATCAGTTCGGCATCGCAAGAGGGATTGTAATTCCGGACGAGCTCGATCAACTCCTCGACATCGATGACCGAGGCGGCGTCGCGCGTGAGAACCGGGCCTGGAGGGCTGGTCGTGGTCGTGGCTTCAGCCCTGCCCCTGGGCTTCCATGAGGGCGCGGAGCAGGCGCTCTTCATCCATGTCGTCCTGCGGCTGTGCCGGGCGATCCTTCTCGGCGCCCATCAGCAGGGCCATGTCGTCATCCTCGGGCTCATCGACCTCGATCTGGGTCTGATGATGCTCGATCATCCGCTCGCGCAACTCGTCGGCCGTCTGCGTTTCCTCAGCGATCTCGCGCAGGGCCACGACCGGGTTCTTGTCATTGTCGCGCTCCACGGTCAGCGGAGAGCCGGCCGTGATCTCGCGTGCGCGGTGCGCCGCCAGCATCACCAGCTCGAAACGGTTCGGGACCTTGTCGACGCAATCTTCGACCGTGACGCGTGCCATATGAAAGCTCCGGATAGGGCTAGTCGAGTTCGAGCCCCGTATCTAAACGTGCCGCAGCTGCATTACAAGCGCGGATTCGGGGCTCACACGGCCGTTATCCGGCCTCGTCCAGGCGCCGGATAAGGCTTGTCTCCTCGACCGGCAGCGCGGCGAGCATCTGCGCGGGCGTCAGCCCGTCCAGGGGATGCTGCCACTGCGGCGCGATCTCGGCCAGGGGGACGAGCACGAAGGCGCGATCCTGAATGCGCGGATGCGGCAGGATCAGCTTGTCCGGCGCATGACGCATCTGTTCGGAAGCGGGAAGCGCACGCCATCGCCGGTACTCTTCCGCGTCGGGCAGGATCGCCTCCCCATGCGCGAGCAGGTCGATATCCAGCGTTCGTGCCCCCCAGCGCCGGGTGCGTTCGCGCCCGAAACGCGCCTCGATGGCATGGAGATGCGCGAGCAAAGCCTGCGGGCCTAGCGACGTGACAAGCATGGCGGCGGCATTCACGAAATCCGGCCCTGCCCCGGCGGGAAAACACGGTGTCAGATAAAGGCTGCTTCTGCGGCAGAGCGTGACCGAGGCCGATTGCAACTCCGCGAGCGCCGCACGCACATTTGCATCGCGTGCACCGAGACGTGACGTCGCATTGCTGCCCAGGGCCACCAGCGCCACGGTGCCGTCACAGTGTTCATGGCCACCTTGCAGCATTCGGAGAATCCTTTAGGTTCCGGATTAGTCCGCCAAAGCTTCGATATACCCGATCGACCCACTCACGGAAGCAATGTGGCGGATCCATTATCGAAGGGAACCGTTATGTTCTACAGAGACGAGCGGCTTGCGCTGTTCATTGACGGAGCGAAT
>PWLT01000375.1 GCA_003558415.1 Hyphomicrobiales bacterium | reverse complement strand
CGGGCGGCGGCAAGGATGGGCACGAGGAACGGTACTGGACCCCGGTCAACACGCCGATCAAGGACTCGCGCGGCGAGATAGGATACATAATCCACCGCATTGAGGACGTGACCGAGTTCCTTTCCACGGCCCTCGAAGCGGGCGAGACCGCGTCCTCCGATGCGCTCTCGCGAACCGGGCAGCTGGAGCTCGACATCCTGCTGCGCTCGGCCGAGTTGCGATCTGCGAATGCGCGCCTGATGGAGCAGGAGTCGCATCTGCGCACGGCGCAACGGCTGCTCAAGATCGGCACATGGAATCTGGACATCGACACCGGTGCCCTGCGCGTAAGTGATGGCGCGCTCGAGATCCTCGGCATGACGCGCGAGGCGTTCGGAGCCGATTTCGACAGTTTCCTGCGCCTTGTGCACCCCGACGACCGCGAGGAAATGCGCGAGCAGGTCGCCAGGGTTCAAGCGGCACAGGCCAGCATGATCGACTTCCGGGGGCGTATCGCCCGACCCGATGGCATAGGCGCGAGACATTTCCATTGCGTCGGCGAGGTGCTGGAGACGGGCACGGAGCGCAGCCTCGCGGGGGTCTGGCAGGACACGACCGATGAGATCGAAACCAATGAGCGGCTGTCGCGCACCTCCGAACTCATGCGCATCGCCGGAAAGGTGGGCAAACTCGGCGGCTGGCAGGTCGATTTCGGCAAGGATCGAATCTACTGGAGCGCGGAGACCGCCGCGATCCACGGGGAGGGCCCGGAGTTCGAGCCAACCATGGAGCAGGCGATCGGCTATTATGTGCCCGAACATCGCGACCGGATCACGGCCTGCGTCACGGCCTGCCGCGAACGCGGCGAGCCCTTCGACGAGGTGCTGCAGATCGTCACCGCCCAGGGCGCGCGGCGCTGGGTGCGTACAGCCGGCGAGCCGGTTCCCGATCCGGACGGCAACATAACCCTCATGCGCGGCGCGTTTCAGGACATCACCGACTGGGTCGCGGCGCGCGAGGAGTCGCTGAACCTGTCGCAAAAGCTGGCCGAGACGCTGGAAAGCATCAATGACGGGTTCCTGATCCTCGATCACGACTGGCGCTTCGGCTACCTCAACCATCAGGCGGAAACCCTGATCGAGGGCCGGCGCGAGGACCTGCTTGGCAGGAACATCTGGGAGGCGTTTCCCGCCGCGCGCGGCACGGTCTTCCAGAACGAGTACGAGCGCGCCGTGCGCGAGCGCATCACCGTGCGCTTCACCGAATATTATCCTCCGATGAATCGCTGGTTCCAGGTCAGCGCGTACCCCTCGCATGACGGGCTCGCCGTGTATTTCCGCGATGTCACGCGCGAGCGCGCCGACCAGACGCAGCTTCGTCTGCTGGAGACCGCCGTTGCGCGCATGGATGATATCCTGCTGATCACCGAGGCCGAACCGCTCGACGCACCGCACGGCCCCCCGATCGTCTATGTCAACGACGCCTTCACCCGTCATACGGGGTACAGCAGGGAGCAAGCCATCGGGGCCACGCCGCGCATCCTGCAGGGGCCGCGCACGCAACGCGACGTGCTCGACCGCGTCGGCAAGGCGCTGCGGCGCTGGCAGCCCGTTCAGGCGGAGGTGATCAACTACACCAAGGCGGGCGAGGAGTTCTGGCTTGAGATGAACATCTCGCCGGTCTTCGACGCCTCCGGCAAACAGACCCATTGGGTTTCGGTCGAGCGCGACATCAGCGACCGCAAGGCGGCAGAGGAGGCGCTGCGCATCACCGAGGAGCGGTTCCGGATCGTCGCGCGCGCGACCAATGACGTGATATGGGAGTGGGAATTCGACACTGACAGGTTCCACTGGAATGACGATGTCGAGCCCTTCTTCGGGCACGCGCCGCAGGAGGTCGAAGCCGATTCGTCATCCTGGACAGGACGCATCCATCCATCGGACCATGAGAGGGTGCTCGCGGGCATCCGCGGGGTGATCGAGGGAGGGGGGGTCAACTGGGAGGACGAATACCGCTTCCTGCGCGCGCAGGGGGGGTACGCCCAGGTGCAGGACCGGGGATATGTCATCCGCGACGGCCAGGGACGCGCGGTGCGCATGCTTGGCAGCATGATCGACATCACCGACAAGCGCGAGGCGCAGGCGCGCGAGCGCCAGTCGCAAAAGCTCGCGGCGGTCGGGCAGCTTACCGGCGGGGTTGCCCATGATTTCAACAACCTGCTGACAATCATCCTTGGAAACGCCGAGTTGCTCATCGAGCAGCTGCCCGATCAGCAGCCGCTGCGCCAGATGGCCGAGGTGACGGCCTCCGCCGCCGAGCGGGGCGCGGAGCTGACCCGGCGCCTGCTGGCCTTCTCGCGGCGCCAGCCGCTCGATCCCAAACCGGTGGATCTCAACCAGCTGGTCTCCTCCATGGACGCCATGCTGCAACGCACCCTGAGTGCCAACATGGAAATCGAGTTGGCAGGCGGCGAGGGGCTGTGGACCACCGAAATCGATCCGGGCCAGTTCGAGGTGGCGCTGCTCAACCTCGCGCTCAACGCGCGCGATTCCATGCCCCGCGGCGGCAAGATCACGATCGAGACGGCCAACGCGCAACTCGATCAGCAATATGCCACAGCGCATGAGGAGGTGCTTGCCGGGCATTATGTGCGCGTCACGGTGACGGACACGGGGACGGGCATGGACGCCGAAACCGCCGAACGCGCCTTCGAGCCCTTCTTCACCACCAAGGAGGAAGGCAAGGGCAACGGCCTGGGGCTGAGCATGGTCTACGGCTTCGTCAAGCAGTCGGGCGGGCATATCAAGGTGTATTCCGAACCCGGCGAGGGCACGGCGGTTCGGCTCTACTTTCCAAGGGCGCTTTGCGCCGCGTCCGAGCATACCGCCTCCGAGCCGCAGGACGAGGCCGTCGGCGGCAGCGAGCACATCCTCGTCGTCGAGGATGACACGCTGGTGCGCGCCCATGTCACGTCGCTGCTCGGCGGGCTGGGCTATACCGTCAGCAGCGCCCAGGACGGGCGGGAGGCGCTGGAAATCCTCCAACGCGAGCCGAAGATCGCGCTCTTGTTCACCGATGTCGTCATGCCCGGCGGGTTGAACGGGCGAGAGCTTGCCGAAGAGGCGTTGCGCAGGCGCCCCGATATCCGGGTGCTCTACACCTCTGGATACACGGAAGACGCCATCGTCCATCACGGTCGGCTTGATCCCGGGGTGGAGCTGCTCAGCAAGCCCTATCGCCGCTCCGAACTGGCTGCCAAGCTGCGCCATATCCTGGACGCTTGACGCCGGGCGCACCGAGTGCCGGGCGGGGCAGGCCCGGCTTCAGATGACGACTCCGTGACCGTAAATGGCATCGGTTTCAGGAAAAAATACAAATCCCTCCAATTCGGCGACAATTTTGCAAGTCTCTCGCACCGCTCTGTGAGGACTGACGAGGCGCAATCTGCCACACCACTATCGGGGGCGAGGTAACTCCGGGGTGATCTCCGGAAGGTTCAGGGGAATTGACGATGAGGTCAGAATCGCCCGTCATGGATGCCGACACCGCACGCGGCCACGCGCTCACGCATGCGAAAGGGCCCTGGGACCAGGCCGCGACCGCAGGCCACAGCGCGGCGGAGCCGGTGCAGGGCCGTGCCCGGCAGGCTGATCATGCCAATGCTGCGGCGCCCGCATTCGCAGCCCTCATCCCCGCGACCCTGTTCGGGTTCCTGGCGTTTCTGGGCGGTCTCGTCACCGGACAGGGGCTGGATACGTCTCTTCTCGCCTACACGCTCGTCGGCAGCGCGACCTACGCGATCCTGATCGCGCTTGTCCTGCTGCGCTCGAACGGGGCGACCTGGCATGCCCCCCCGGCCGCGCCGGAACCCGCACCGGAGGAGATGCGGCGGATGGCCCCGCAGCATGCGCGCACCTCCACCTCGCGCAGGCGGCCCCATCCCGCAACCTGGCAGGAAGACTGCGTGGCACGGCCCGTCGGGTCGATCCACGATCAGCGGTAAGCCGACAGGCTTGCCGGTGCGTCGGAGCAGGCAAAACTTGCACGCGCTCGCGCGGAGCGTGTGCTTTCCAAGAACATGACTTTCGCATATCGTGGGGTGGACACGAATCAGCTTGGACACCCCCATGAAGCCGACACTCCTGGCCGTTGATGACGAGTCCGAGATACTCGGCATCCTAACGATCGCGCTCGGGGCCGAAGGCTATAATGTGATCACCGCGACATCGGCAGAGGAATTCCGGCGCGCGAACGCGCAGGAAGAGGTCGATCTTTACCTGGTCGACGTCTCCCTGCCCGACGGAAACGGCTTTACGCTGATCAAGGAATTGCGCCGCGAGACCGAAAAGGGCATCATCATTCTCACCGGCCGGTCAAGCGAGACCGATCATGTGGTCGGCCTCGAAATCGGCGCTGACGACTACATCACCAAACCTTTCCGCATCCGCGAACTCTGCGCCCGTGTGAACGCGGTGTACCGGCGCACCATGCGCCCGAGCGCCAATTCCGAGGATGCCCCGACAGGGCCGGCTGACGCGGGCGACGCCCTGCCGGGGCGCCAGGCCGATTACACCTTCGAGGGCTTCAGCCTCGGCATCGGCTCGCGGACATTGCACGCCCCCGATGGCGAAGAGATCGAGTTGACCGCAGCGGAATTCGATCTGCTCGCCGAGCTTCTCAAGCGCCGCGGCCAGGTCCTCAATCGCGACCAGATCATGAACGCGGTGAAGGGGCGCGAGTGGGAAAGCTACGACCGCGCCGTCGACGGGCTCGTCAGCCGCCTGCGCCGAAAGCTCGGGCGCGGGGTCGAGGACGGGCGCAACTTCATCCGCACGGTGCATGGCGTGGGTTACAGCTTCACGCGGTGAAGGGCGCGCGCCGCGCATCGGGCGGATGAATGCCCTGCCCTGGCCACGCCATGAGGCGCTCCCAGGATGACACGCACCGCTCGGTTTCGCCGTTCAGGTACCCGTGATCCCGGCCTCTGCCGAAATCTCGGTGCGGCTCTTGCGGCCGCGCTGCGTCTCCGACTTGAGCTGCCCGCAAGCGGCCATGATATCCTCGCCGCGCGGGGTGCGGATGGGGCTCGCATAGCCGGCCTTGTGGACGATATCGGCGAACGCCTCGATCCGCTCCCAGTCGGAACGCTCATAGGGCGCGCCGGGCCACTCATTGAAAGGGATCAGGTTGATCTTGGCCGGGATGCCGGCGATCAGCTTGACCAGCCGCCGCGCATCGGCATCCGAGTCGTTCACGCCCTTGAGCATCACATACTCGAAGGTGATGCGCTCGGAATTCGACAGGCGCGGATAGTCACGCAGCGCCCCCAGCAACGTCTCGATGTTCCATTTGCGATTGATCGGCACCAGCCTGTCGCG
>PWLT01000237.1 GCA_003558415.1 Hyphomicrobiales bacterium | reverse complement strand
CTCCGGCCTCAACGTGATCGCCGCCGACGACCTGTCGGACGCCGCGGAAAAGATTGTCAAGGCGGTGAAGGGGTAAGCGCATGGCCATTCTCGTAGACAAGAACACCAAGGTCATCTGCCAGGGCCTCACCGGCAGCCAGGGGACCTTTCATTCCGAACAGGCCATCGCCTATGGCACGAAGATGGTCGGCGGCGTCACGCCGGGCAAGGGCGGGCAGACGCATCTCGACCTGCCGGTGTTCAACTCCTGCCATGAGGCCGTGCAGAAGACCGGCGCGGATGCCTCCGTCATCTATGTTCCGCCGCCCTTCGCCGCCGACTCGATCCTCGAGGCGGTGGATGCCGGCATCAAGCTGATCGTGTGCATCACCGAGGGGATCCCCGTGCTCGACATGATGAAAGTCAAGCGCGCGCTGCTGGATACCGACTCGGTGCTCATCGGTCCAAACTGCCCCGGCGTCATCACGCCGGATGCCTGCAAGATCGGAATCATGCCCGGCCATATCCACAAGCGCGGCTCGGTCGGCGTGGTGTCGCGTTCAGGCACGCTGACCTACGAGGCCGTCAAGCAGACCACCGATGTGGGGCTGGGCCAGTCGACCTGTGTGGGGATCGGCGGCGATCCGATCAAGGGGACCGAGTTCATCGAGGTGCTGGAGCGGTTCCTCGCCGATGATGAGACCGAGAGCCTCATCATGATCGGCGAGATCGGCGGCTCGGCCGAGGAAGACGCCGCACAATTCCTGCGCGACGAGGCGAAACAGGGCCGCAAGAAGCCGGTCGCGGGCTTCATCGCCGGGCGCACCGCGCCGCCCGGTCGGCGCATGGGCCATGCCGGCGCCATCGTCGCGGGCGGCAAGGGCGGCGCCGATGACAAGATCGAGGCGATGAAATCGGCCGGCATCACCGTCGCCGACAGCCCCGCGGGGTTGGGCGAGGCGGTGCTCAAGGCGATCGGCCGCTGAAGGAGACGCGCATGGGCCGTGCCGGACAGGTCACGACCAACCGAGGCGACGCTCTCGCGCCCAATTCCTGCGGCGCGGCCCGAAACAAGATTGCGACGCGCGGTGCCCGCGTCGTTACTCCCCATACACCGCAATTGCGTGGCATGGTCGGACGGGGCGCCCCCCGCCCGGCCATTACCGACCCGCAGGCGCATTGATGCGCCCCAACCCAAGGCCAAGGTGCTGACATGACCGACCAGAGCTCCAACGACGCCTTTCACGCCTCCAGCTTCCTGCAGGGCCACAACGCGGCCTATATCGACCAGCTCCATGCGCGCTATGCCGCCGATCCGGCATCGGTGGACGAGGCCTGGGCCGAGTTCTTCAACTCCATGGATGACAGCGAGACCGCCGCCCAGGCGCAGGCGCACGGCCCCTCCTGGGCGCGCGCCGACTGGCCGCCGACGCCGAGTGACGAGCTGACCGCGGCGCTCGACGGGCAGTGGCCGGCGGCGGCACCCCCCATGGCCAAGGAGGCCAAGGCCGCGGGCGAGAAGATCCGCCAGAAGGCCACCGCGCACGGCATCGAGATCTCGGACGACAAGGTCCAGCGCGCCGTGCTGGATTCGATCCGCGCGCTGATGATCATCCGCGCCTACCGGATCCGCGGCCATCTGGTGGCCGATCTCGACCCGCTGGGCATGCGTGACCAGACCCCCCACCCCGAGCTCGACCCGAAATCCTACGGGTTCACCGAGGCGGACATGGACCGCCCGATCTTTCTCGACCAGGTGTTGGGGCTGGAGTTCGGCTCGCTGCGCGAGATCCTCGATATCGTCAAGCGCACCTATTGCGGCACCTTCGCGCTGCAGTTCATGCATATCTCCGATCCCGAACAGTCGTCATGGCTGAAGGAACGGATCGAGGGCTACGGCAAGGAGATCAGCTTCACCCGACGTGGGCGGCGCGCCATCCTCAACAAGCTCGTCGAGGCCGAGGGCTTCGAGAAGTTCATGCATGTCAAATACATGGGAACCAAGCGCTTCGGAATCGACGGCGGCGAGGCGGTGATCCCGGCGATGGAGCAGATCATCAAGCGCGGCGGTGCGCTGGGCGTGCGCGAGATCGCCATCGGCATGCCCCATCGCGGCCGGCTCAGTGTGCTGGCCAATGTGATGGGCAAGCCCTACCGCGCGATCTTCAACGAGTTTCAGGGCGGCAGCTTCAAGCCCGAGGATGTGGATGGATCAGGCGATGTGAAATATCATCTCGGCGCCTCCTCGGATCGCGAGTTCGACGGCAACGAGGTGCATCTGTCGCTCACCGCAAACCCCAGCCATCTGGAGGCGGTCAACCCCGTGGTCCTTGGCAAGGTGCGCGCGAAGCAGGACCAGGCCAAGGACAGCAGCCGCCGGCACGTGCTGGGCGTTCTGCTGCATGGCGATGCGGCCTTCGCCGGTCAGGGTGTGGTGGCCGAGGGGTTCGGCCTGTCGGGGCTGCGCGGCCATCGCACGGGCGGCACCATTCATATCGTGGTGAACAATCAGATCGGCTTCACCACCGCGCCGCATTTCTCGCGCTCTTCGCCCTACCCGACCGATATCGCGCTGATGGTCGAGGCGCCCATCTTCCACGTCAATGGCGACGACCCCGAAGCGGTCGTCCATGCCGCGAAGGTGGCGGTCGAGTTCCGCCAGAAATTCCGCAAGGACGTGGTGATCGACGTCTTCTGTTATCGCCGCTTCGGCCATAACGAGGGCGACGAGCCGATGTTCACCAACCCGGTGATGTACAACACCATCAAGCGGCACAAGACGACCCTGCAGCTCTATACCGAGCGGCTGATAGAGGACGGGCTGATCCCCGAGGGCGAGATCGAGGACATGAAGGCCGCGTTCCAGGCTCATCTCAACGAGGAGTTCGAGGCCGGCAAGACCTACAAGCCCAACAAGGCCGACTGGCTGGACGGGCGCTGGAGCCATCTCGACCGCGAGGGCAAGGAGTATCAGCGCGGCCAGACCTGGATCACGGAAGAGACGCTCAAGGAGGTCGGCGCGGCGCTGACGCGCGTGCCCGAGGGCTTCAACATCCATCGCACCGTGGCGCGCCAACTTGAGGCGAAGCAGGCCATGTTCGAGTCCGGGCGCGGCTTCGACTGGGCGACGGCCGAGGCACTTGCCTTCGGTTCGCTACTGACCGAGGGCTACCCGGTGCGCCTGTCGGGTCAGGACAGCACGCGCGGCACCTTCAGCCAGCGCCACTCGGCCTTCGTCGACCAGCAGACGGAGGATCGCCACTTCCCCCTCAATTATATCCGCGAGGGACAGGCGCGCTATGAAGCGATCGACTCGATGCTTTCGGAATACGCGGTGCTCGGGTTCGAATACGGCTATTCGCTGGCCGAGCCCAATGCGCTGGTGATGTGGGAGGCACAATTCGGCGACTTCGCCAATGGCGCACAGATCATGTTCGACCAGTTCATCAGCTCGGGCGAGCGCAAATGGCTGCGCATGTCCGGCCTCGTGATGCTGTTGCCGCACGGCTTCGAGGGGCAGGGGCCGGAGCATTCCTCGGCCCGGCTGGAGCGTTTCCTGCAGATGTGCGCCGAGGATAACTGGATCGTCGCCAACTGCACCACCCCGGCCAACTATTTCCACATCCTGCGCCGCCAGCTCCACCGCGATTTCCGCAAGCCGCTCGTGCTGATGACGCCCAAATCGCTGTTGCGCCACAAGCTGTGTATCTCGGACTCCACCGATTTTCTCGAAGGCTCGTCCTTCCACCGCGTCTTGTGGGACGACGCCGAGAAGGGCCACAGCGACACCAGGCTCAAGCCCGATGCCGAGATCCGGCGCGTGGTGATGTGCTCGGGCAAGGTCTATTATGACCTGCTGGAGGAACGCGACGCGCGGGGCATCGACGACATCTATCTGCTGCGGGTCGAACAGTTCTACCCCTTCCCGGCTATGAGCATGGTCAAGGAGCTGGAACGCTTCGGACAGGCGGAGGTGATCTGGTGCCAGGAGGAACCCAAGAACCAGGGCGCCTGGTCGTTCATTGAACCCAATATCGAATGGGTGCTCAGCCGGATCGAGGCGGCCAACAAGCGCCCGCGCTATGTCGGGCGCCCGGCCTCGGCCTCGCCCGCCACGGGTCTGGCAAGCCAGCACAAGGCACAGCAATCGACGCTCGTCAACGACGCGCTCACCATCGAAGGATAACCGACCATGTCCACCGAAGTCCGCGTGCCCACCCTGGGCGAAAGCGTCACCGAGGCCACCGTCGCCACCTGGTTCAAGAAGCCCGGCGACCCGGTAGCCGTCGACGAGATGCTCTGCGAGCTGGAAACCGACAAGGTCACCGTCGAGGTGCCCTCTCCCGCGGCCGGAAAGCTGGGCGAGATCATCGCCGAGGAGGGCGAGACGGTGGGTGTCGATGCGCTGCTTGCCACCATCGCCGATGCGTCCGAAGCAGGATCGGAGCAACCCACCCCGCGCAAGGGAAAACCCACGCCCAGGGCCACAGGCGATG
Organism: Hyphomicrobiales bacterium; assembly: GCA_003558415.1. GTDB lineage: Bacteria > Pseudomonadota > Alphaproteobacteria > Rhodobacterales > Rhodobacteraceae > Alkalilacustris. Next base: position 914 of record PWLT01000237.1, on the reverse strand, counting down.
ACGCGGATGAGGCCGCTCCGGCCTCAGCCGACAGCGCGGGCAAGAGCGGCGGCGAGACGATCGACGTGATGGTGCCGACCCTGGGCGAGAGCGTCACCGAGGCCACCGTCGCGACCTGGTTCAAGAAGCCGGGTGACGCGGTCGAGGCCGACGAGATGCTGTGCGAGCTGGAGACCGACAAGGTTTCGGTCGAGGTGCCCGCGCCCGCCTCGGGTACGCTTTCGGAAGTCCTCGCCGAAGAGGGCAGCACCGTTCAGGCCGGGGGCAGGCTCGCGGTGATGAGCACCGGCGCGGGCGGGGCGAAACCGGCCGCGAAGGGCGCGCCCGATGCGCCGGCCGAGAAGGCGCCGGCCGCTGGCAAGACCTCCGGCAAGGATGTCGAGGATGCCCCCTCGGCGCGCAAGCTGATGGCCGAGAAGGGGCTGAGCGCCGATCAGGTCGAGGGAACCGGCCGCGACGGGCGGATCATGAAGGAGGACGTGCAGAAGGCCGCAACAAGCACCTCCAGCCGTCCCGCGGAGACGGCCCCGGCGCCGCAGGCTGCGCCAGCGGCGACCGCGCCCGCCCCGCGTGCCCCCGTGCCCGCCGAGGATGCCGACCGCGAGGAACGCGTCAAGATGACCCGCCTGCGCCAGACCATCGCGCGGCGGCTCAAGGACGCGCAGAACACCGCCGCGATGCTGACCACCTATAACGAGGTGGACATGGGCGCGGTGATGGAATTGCGCAAGGAATACAAGGACCTCTTCGAGAAGAAACACGGCGTCAAGCTGGGCTTCATGTCATTCTTCGTCAAAGCCTGCTGCCACGCGCTCAATGAGGTGCCCGAGGTCAATGCCGAGATCGACGGCACCGAGCTGGTCTACAAGAACTACGTCCATATGGGCGTGGCGGTGGGCACGCCCAGCGGGCTG
>PWLT01000471.1 GCA_003558415.1 Hyphomicrobiales bacterium | reverse complement strand
TGAGACCGAGCTGATCTCGCGATAGGTGTTCTGCCCCGGCAGCCAGACCTCGATGTCATGGGTCTTGCGCGCGCCGAATCCCATGTCGCCGGTGCACAGCACCATGGTGCGATAGGCAAGGCCCAGCCGCTCGAGGATATCCTCGGCCAGCCGCGTCATGCGCGCGTGTTCATCAAGGCTGGCCTCGGGTGTGGTGATCGAGACCATCTCCACCTTCTCGAACTGGTGCTGGCGCAGCATGCCGCGCGTGTCCTTGCCCGCCGAGCCGGCCTCGGAGCGAAAGCACTGGGTATGGGCGACGTAGCGGCGCGGCAGATGGCTTTCCTCGACGATCTCGCCGGCCACGATATTGGTCAGCGTCACCTCGGCGGTGGGCACCAGCCACCAGCCATTGGTGGTGCGATAGCTGTCCTCGCCGAATTTGGGCAGCTGACCGGTGCCCAGCATCATCTCGTCGCGCACCAGAACCGGTGTCCAGGTCTCGCGCAGCCCGTTCTCGAACGTATGCACATCGAGCATGAACTGCGCCAGCGCCCGGTGAATGCGCGCCACCGCACCCGACAGGACGACAAAGCGCGAGCCTGAAAGCTTCGCGGCGGTCTCGAAATCCATGCCCTGCGCCACGCCCGCGATCTCGAAATGTTCCTTCGGCGCGAAATCGAATTCCGGCGGCGTGCCGTGGCGGCGCAACTCGACATTGGCATCCTCATCGGCGCCTTCGGGCACGTCGTCGAGCGGCAGGTTGGGGATGTTCAGCAGCATGTCGCGCAGCCTTGCGTCCTCGCTGCGCGCCTCCTCCTCCAGCCGCGCCAACTCGGCCTTCTTCTCGGCCACCAGCGCGCGCAGGCGTTCGAATTCGGCCTCGTCGCCGCGTGCCTTGGCTGCGCCGACCTGTTTCGAGGCGGCGTTCTGCGCGGCCTTCGCCTCTTCGGCGGCGTGGATCTTCGCGCGTCGCGCCGCGTCAATGGCCAGCAGCTCGGGCGAGGCCGGCTCAAGTCCGCGCCGCGCGAGTGCGGCATCGAACGCCTCTGGGTCGTCGCGGATGGCGCGTATGTCATGCATGGTCGGCTCCGCCGTGTCGGGACATCGCGCATCTGTTATCCTATCCCCGCGGGCGAGTGAAGGCGCCGCGTCGTATCCCGAACTGCCGCGAACGCCATGCGATTGTTGGGAGTTCACCAAGATTTGCCCATAATTCGCTGCCACTCAGTGGGTCGCTGGTGTAGGAATTCGGATCAGCCGGGCGCCCGGAGGGGGCACCTGCCGGGATTGTTCGAACCGGGCGGGGCAGGGTGCAGGCAGGCAAGGGAATGCGACGATGGGACCGATAGGCAGTTTCGCGGAGCTTCTGGACATGCTGCGCAGGCGCGCCGCTCTCCTGATGCTGGTGATCAGCCTCGGGGTCGTCGGCTCGGTCTTCTACGCCCTTCAGCAGCAGCACGTCTACGAGGCGACCTCGGTGCTGGAGATCACCACCCCGCCGGTGGAAGAAGCCGCGGGGACCGGCGGACAGGCGGCGGCGCGCCTGATCCAGCAGATCCAGCAACGCCTGATGGCGCGCGACAATGTCCTGGCCATGATTGAGGATTACGGCCTGTTCGCCGACGCGCCGGCAATGTCGGAAAGCGACAGGGTCACGGCGTTCCGCGCTTCGGTTTCGATGCAAAGCGTCGAATCGGTGCGGATTACCGGTCAGTCCGGAAACGTTTCGGCCCTGCGCATCACCGCGCGTCTGGACTCGCCCGAGCTGGCCGCCATGGTCGCCAACGATCTGGCGGCCAGCGTGATGGAGCTGCGCGCGCGCGGCAGCGAGGAGCGGACGCAATCAGTGCTGGAGTTCTACTCGGCCGAGGAACGCCGTCTCGGCGCGGAGATCGATGCGCTCGAAGAGGAGGTCAGGGATTTCAAGGTGGAGAACGACGAACTGCTCCCCGACACGCTTTCCAGCCGCCGTGACCGGCTGACGCGGCTGCGCGAGCGGGTGCTGGACCTCGACAGCGAGATCGCCGCACTGGAGCGCGAGCGCGCGACGCTGGCAAGCGAACCTGCGCGCGGCGTGGTGCAGCGTCAGATCGATCAGATAGATGACGAACTGGCGGACCTTTCGGAAGAGCGTGCCCTGCTTCAGGCGAATATCGAGGAGATCCTCGACACGATCCGGCGCACGCCGGAGATCGAACGCACGCTCAGCGCCCAAGAGCGTCGGTTGCAGCAGTTGCGCGATCAGTACAGCGTCGCCACGAACCGCCGTGCCGAAGCCGAGATGGGCCAGCGGCTGGAGACCGAGCAACGGGCGGAACGCTTCGAAATCCTGGAAACGGCGATGGCGCCCGAATATCCGTCAGGTTCGAGCCGAAGAAACATCGCCGTGGCGGGGACGATGCTCAGCGCTGGTGTCGCCTTCGTGATCGCGATGGTTCTGGAATTTCTCAACCCGGTCGTGCGGAGCGCCGCGCAGATGCGCCGTGCATTGGACCTGCGTCCGGTGGTGTCGATCCCCTTCGTTCAGACGCCCTTGGAGCGGCGCCGCCAACACCTGTTTCGGCTCGGCGCTTTCATCGCCCTTGCGATGGCCATACTCTTGGCGGCCGCGCTGACGCTGGGGAACGCGGGCTGATCCGGCGCCGCAGGCGCTGCCGATGAGCGCAAAGGCGGTGTCGTGGGCCCGATCGCAGAGGCCGCTCCCCGCGCGATACCCCACCACCAGCGGATGCACCGCACGCCTCGACCGCAACGCTCGCCCCCCTTGTCAAGACTGCCGCGTGAAGCTGTCCAGCGCCAAAAGCGCATTCCATACTGCCGGCCATGTATCATCTCGGGATCCAGACGCCTGAGCCTGCCCAATAGCCTTCTGACACGAGAGCGCGCCAGAGATCGCCTGTGACAAGTCGGTACGCCGCTCAACCCGCGGACATCGGAAGAAAAAGCACGAGCGCCGGGAAGGCGATGATCAGCAGGATGCGCACCACATCCGCGAGGATGAACGGAACAATCCCGCGATAGATCGCCCCGATGGAAATGTTGCCGATGACGCTTCGTATCACGAACAGGTTCAGTCCAACCGGCGGCGTGACCAATGACAGCTCCGTCACCATCACGGCGAAGATGCCGAACCAGATCGGATCGAAGCCCAGCTCCACCACGATCGGAAAGAAGATCGGGATCGTCAGGAGGATCATCGACAGGCTTTCCATGAACATGCCGAGGATGAAATATATCAGCAGTATCAGAAGAATAACCGACAGCGGCGGCAGGCCCAGCGAGCGGATCAGATCCGACAAGGCCCCCGGCAGGCCGATCAGATTGATGAAGTTGGAAAACACCAGCGCGCCGATCAGCACGAGAAACAGGCTGGCCGTGGTCGTCACCGTCTCGACCAGCGAGTCGATGAAGGCGCGAAAGCTCAGTGTCCGGCGCCACAGCGCGAAGAACAGCGCGCCCGTGGCGCCCACGCCCCCGGCCTCGGTCGGGGTGAACACACCCTGATACAGCCCGCCGATGATCAGGATGAACAGAAGCAGGATCGGCCCGACGCTCCCGAGATACCGGAACCGCTCGCTCCAGGGCACCTTCGGCGCGGCAGGCGCGGAGTCGGGTTGAAGGCGCGCCATGATGGACACCACCGCCAGATAGAGCACGATGGCCAGAACGCCGGGCACGATGCCCGCGATGAAGAGCATCCCGATATCGGTGCCCGTCGCGATGCCATAGAGCACAAGGATCACCGAAGGCGGGATCAGGATGCCCAGCGTGCCGCCCGCAGCCACCGCCGAGGCGGCAAGGCCGTCCGAATACCCGTAGCGGCGCATTTCGGGGATGGCCACCTTCGCCATGGTCGCCGCCGTGGCGATGGACGACCCGCTGAGCGCGGAGAACCCGCCGCAGGCCAGGATCGTGGCGGAGGCCAGGCCGCCGCGCCGATGCCCGACGAAGCCGTGACACAAGCGATAGAGATCCTGCGACATCCGGGCGCGGGTCACGAGCACGCCCATCAGTATGAACATGGGCAGCACCGAAAGCTCGTAGGACATGGTGGCGTTGAAGGGCAGCTGCCCGATCATGCCCATCGCCGTGCGCTCGGAGATGCTCAGCCAGATCCCGCCGAGGCCAATGAGCAGCATGGCAAAGGCAATGGGCATCCCGAGCATCATCAGCCCGAAAACGCCGGCAAAGGCGAGCGCCGAGATTTCCCACACACCACTCATGCGGTTGAATCTCTCGGCCCGGAATGCCCTGAGCGCCCCAGCGCCTCGAGAGCGCAGATCACGAAGGCCACCGCCGCCGCCACCAGCAGCAATGACATCGATTGCGCGATCAGCCCCTTGGGTATGCGCAGCTCCATCGTCACCTCGCGGTAGAGCAGGATCCGCTCGCCATAAAGCCACATGCGCCACGCTATGAAGCAGCAGATGCCCGCGCCCAGCAGTTCGGTCGCGAAAGTCGCGTAGCGCTGGACCACGCTGGGGAACCTGTCGAACACGACGGTCACGCGGATGTTCCCGCGCATGCGGATCATCTTGGGCAGGGCAAAGAACACGATCAGCCCCATCCCGACCTCGGTGATCTCGAACACGCCCCCGATCGGATCACGGAAAACGTAGCGCATGACCACATTGGCAAAGGTCGCGAACATGACACCCGCCGCAAGCAGCCCCGACACCCAGGCCAGCAGCGTGAAGAAGTGATCGAGCAGGTTCACGATGGGGCGGACCGCGTGCGTCATGAGCCTTGGCCGGGGTTGGCGCCGCAGGCGCGGGCGTTTCGTGAAACCGGCGTGGCCACTGCACGGATGCAGACGCCACGCCGCATGGGACAGGTGCCGGCTGTTGGGCCGCGCCTTGCCCCGCACATCGCGCCGGTTACTGGGGCACGTTCACCGTCTTGTCGGCGTAGTAGTGGCGCACCATGGAGCGGGCGTATTCGAGGATCTCCTCGCCATCCAGCCCGCGCTCGGAGGCTTCCTCGAGCCACTCCGCCTCGAGGTCCATCAGCCGCTCGCGCGCGATCTCTACCTCCTCCTCGGGCAGGGTGATGAACTCGACGCCCGCCTCCTCAAGCTTCTCCTCGCCCAGCTCGTCCCCTTTGGTCCAGGCCCATCCGGCCAGCAGGGCGACGGCCATGCCGCTGTGCTTGTTGACGGCGGCCTGCTGCTCTTCGGTCAAGCCGTTCCAGCTGTCTTCGTTGAAGGCCAGCCAGAAGGTGTCGGTGTAGAGCCCGCCGGGGATTCGGGTGATCGACTCGATCACCGGCGTGATGCCGAAGAAATCGATGGATTCGGACGGGAAGGTGATGCCATCTGCCACGCCCCGCGCCATCGCGGTCTGCGCCTCCGTCGGCGGGAGCTGCACGGGCACCGCGCCGAGCCGGCGCATGATCCGGCCGGTCACATCGCCGCC
>PWLT01000455.1 GCA_003558415.1 Hyphomicrobiales bacterium | reverse complement strand
GTCCTCCCAGCGGAACCGGTTGAGAAGCAGCGCGAAGCGGCGGCGTCCGCGCTCCCACTTGACCTCGGACATCGGGAAGACCGCATCCTGCACCAATGACGAGATGACCTTCAGGTCCTCGGCGTCCAGCGCCCGCAATGCCAGCGGCCTGTCGGCGCCATCCTCGAAGCGTGCATCGCTCATTCGCTCTTCACCCGTTCGATCGTCGCGCCGCAGGCGCGCAGTTTCTGCTCGACGCTCTCATATCCGCGGTCGAGGTGATAGACACGGTTGACCATGGTTTCCCCTTCCGCCGCCAGCCCGGCGAGTATGAGCGAGACACTGGCGCGCAGATCGGTGGCCATCACCGGCGCGCCCCTGAGCCGCTCCACCCCGGTAACAGTGGCGGTGCCGCCATGCACCTCGATGCGCGCACCCATGCGCATCAGCTCGGGCGCGTGCATGAAGCGGTTCTCGAATATCCGCTCTTCCAGAACGCTCACCCCCTCGGCGGTGCACATCAGGGCCATCATCTGCGCCTGAAGGTCAGTGGGAAACCCGGGATAGGGCGCGGTGAGCACATCGACCGCGCGCACCCGTCCATTGCGCCGGCTGACTTTCACCCCGGACTGGGTCTGCACGACGTCGACGCCGGCCTCCATGAGCTTGTCCGCGAAGGACTCGATCAGATCGAGCCGTCCGCCCAGGCACTCGACCTCGCCGCCAGCAATGGCGGGGGCGAGCATGTAGGTGCCCAGCTCGATACGGTCGGCGACGACGGGGTGGGTCGCACCAGACAGCCGGTCCACACCCTCGATGGTGATCTCCGCGCTGCCCTCGCCCTCGATCTGCGCACCCATACGCCGCAGGCAGCGCGCCAGATCGGCGATTTCCGGCTCGCGCGCGGCGTTGCGGATCACGGTCGTGCCGCGCGCAAGCGTCGCGGCCATGAGCGCATTTTCGGTCGCGCCGACCGAAACCATCGGAAAGTCGATTACCGCGCCGCGCAGCCCGCGCGGGGCCTTGGCGTGCAGGTAGCCATCGCGCAGCTCCAGCTCGGCGCCCAGCCGCTCCATCGCCATCTGGTGCAGATCAACGGGCCGGGCGCCGATGGCGCAGCCGCCCGGCAGGCTGACCTCGGCATGCCCGGCCCGTGCCAGCAGCGGCCCCAGTACCAGGACCGAGGCGCGCATCTTGCGCACGATCTCGTAATCGGCGCGCGTGCTGTCCAGAGACAGCGAGGACAGCGCCAGAACGCGCCCGTCCTGGAGCATCGAGACCTCGACACCCAGCGACTCCAGCAGTTCCGCCATGGTGCGGATGTCCGCCAGCCGCGGCGCATTGGTCAGCGTGAGCGGTTCTTCGCTGAGCAGTGTCGCCGGCATCAGAGTCAGGCAGGCATTCTTGGCCCCGGCGATGGGAATCCTGCCTTCGAGCGCAGCACCGCCGCACAAGCGTATCGCATCCATTCTGTCCTGCCCCGCTGATCAGCCCTGCCGGTTGGTGCCCTTGTCGGACGCACGGGCCCTGGCCTGTGCCTTGCGCCGCGCGATATTGGCCTTCAAGGCTGCCTTGAGCCGCGCGGCGCGCGTCGCGGTCTTGTCCGCGCCGGCGGGGCGTGTGGTGTCCTTGTTGGCGGAATCCGTCATGGCCAACTCTCTATCGCAGTGGCCGGGGGGCGTCCAGTTTCCGCTTGCGTGGCGCGACGAATACGTCTATCCCGCGCCGCGAATGAGGGTGCCGCAGGCGCTGCACCCGTCTTGATCCGCAACACATGGCCGGGCCGGCTGCCGCGACGGGAAACGCGCAGCACCGGGCAGGGCCGCAGACGATGGAGGTTCGCTGCCGTAGCTCAGTGGTAGAGCACTCCCTTGGTAAGCATTTGCCAGCCCGGCCGGAAACGGCCGGGGCAACACCGCCCAAATTCGGGGAACCCGTCCGGCATCGTCCGCGGCAATCCCGAGCCAAGCCCGGCACCGCCGGGAAGGTGTAGAGGCCAGACGGGTGGCATCTAAGGGTCCGCACGGGCCTATGATGAAGGGATGGTCCAGCGCACAAACGCCGCCGCGCGCGGCGGGCGCGAAAGCGTCAGTGTGATGAAGGGAGAGGTCGACAGTTCAATCCTGTCCGGCAGCACCAATTCTTGAAGGGCCGTCCCGAGGGGCGGCCCTTTGCCATTCTGTATGGAAGCGGCAGGCGCTACCACGGATTGCATGAGGAGCCGGTTCCGTCAGCAGGCCGCGATGTCGCGCTCAGCGCAAGGCATGTGGAGGTCGCCGGGGAGGCCGCGGCCGGGCGACCCGCTCGTCCTCGCCGCCCTGGCGTTGCGCCGCGGTCGAAGGAAGCAGCGCGCACAGGGGAATGGCAAGCGCCGCGAGCGTTCCGATGGACCACCCCGTGAGCAGGGCCGCGAGCAGCGAGTTGCCCAGCAGGAGCGAGGCCGCGAAAGCGATCCAGAATGCCGGCACGCCGAGCGCCAGGGCCGCGATCATCCCCGCACCGGCCTTGCCGACACAGACGGTATCGGCGGCCTTTGCCGCATCGGGCGGGCCTTCAAAGCCATGGGGACCCGCTGATGCAGTCCCGCTTGCGCGGGGTGGCAGCGTCTGATCGAGGGCCGGCGCGGGCAGCGGGGACACCGATGCGCGCGCGGGCAGCGCCGGTGAGCCCTTCCTCGCGCGGGGGAGTTCACCCCGCAGGGGCAGGCCGCCGCGCCTTCCGATCACCGTCGCTGGCTCGAATTCTGGTCTTATGGACATCGACTCGTTCCCCGGCACCATGATCCCCACCCAGGAACAACTTCAGGTTGCACCTCGTCGGGGCGTGAGTCAAGCCCGGAAGGATGCGCCGATGGCGCCTGAGAATCCGAGGATCGGCGGAGCCGTGCCTATCTGTCGGCGGGTCAACGCGTACTAGCGCGCGCTGACCAGCGCGGCGACCTCTCTCACCCGTTCGGCATTGTCGCGCGCCAGCGATCCGTCGGCATTGTGGAAATTGTTCTCGAAACCGACGCGCGCCTTGCCCCCGGCGGCGAGGGCCGCGGCCAGGCATTGCGTCTCCTGCGGCCCGAAGGCACATACCGCCCAATCCGCCGGTGGCCCCGAAAGCTCGCTCAGCGCGGCGAGCGGGGCGTCCAGATCGGCCGGGCTCGCGGCGCGCTTCTCGGCGTAACGCCCCAGAACCAGCAGAACCTGCGGCGGCGTTGCGGGCAGAAATCCCTCAGCGATCAGGCGGACGAAGCGCCGTGTATCCTCCACGTCATGAAGGATATGCTGCACCACGACGCCCTGTGCGGCCATCTCGTGATAGAACTCTCGCGCCGGCGCCGTCTCGCCCTCCGAGAGCATCTCGCGCAGCGCCACCGAGATCCAGCCGGGGCGGGTTTCGCGGACGAAATCACGTTGCTCGGCGGGGGTGTAGCGGCCCGCCGACTCGGTGGTGATCTGCACCGGCATCTCCGGAACCGTCCGCGTCATCGCGTCGAGCAATTCGCGCGTCAGTCCGGCATCGAGCACATGCGCGCCGTCGCGGTCGCGTGTATGGGCGTGAAGCGCGCCGGCCCCGGCGGCGTGGCAGTCGCGCGCCGTCGCGACGATCTCGGCGATGCGCATCGGCAGGGCAGGGTGGTCGGCGCTGGTGCGGCGCGCCCCGTTGGGGGCGACCATGATTCTTGGTAGGGGAGTCAATCCGGCAATCTCCTCTCGTGGCGTGCCGGACGATACCGCAGCGCGCATAGAGTACAAGTCACCGCGCGGAGACGGGCGGGAGGTCGTGAAGGCCGCTTCGTCAGTACGCGGCGAAAACGCTTGACCACGATCAATCCGCCGCTGCCTGCATTCGTGTTATCATGCACGCTGAAGAGGGAGGAGCGCCCATGATCAGCCTGGACGATATCGAGGACATGACCTGTCTGACGCGCGCCGAGATCGACGCGATCGCCGAGCACGAACACGAGCCCGAGCTCGCCGCCGCGCTGCATGGCGAGTATCTGATGCATGTACACAAGGGCCCGCAACTGGTTCAGCAGATGATTTGCGAGGATATCCGTGCGGCATTGCAACGCGACGATCCCGAGCGTGCGCGTGCGCTCTTCGCCACGCTTCGCCAATTCATTGCCGACCATCCGGAGGCGGTGCGCGGCTCACTGTGATGCTCTGACAGTCGAGACGTGCGGTGAGCACGCCGCTGTCGCCCTGGGCGCTGCCGGGGCGGATCGCGCAGCCGCTTGCCTGCTCTATCGCCTGCGCCAGGCGGGCGCGCATTTCGCCATGCGTTCCGCGCGGGGCATAATCGCGCCGAATCGCTTGCGCGGCGCCGTCCTTGACGAAGACGGCAATGCGCGTGCCCTCGACCTCGAGCACATGCCGCTGCGCGCCGAAGAACTCCGGCCCAGGCGAGGCGCAGGCCGTGAGTGCAAGGATACCTGATGCCGCAAGCCAGCGCATTGCCGCCCCTCATCGCAATTCACATGAGACGCTGCGCGAATATGGGTTAAGGGCGGGTTAATCGGGCCTTGCGCGCACAGATCGCGGGTGTCGAGGCCATCTCACCGGTTGACCCCGCCTGCGGCCCCCGCAAGGATCACCGCCTGTCAGGCAGGGAGGCCGACATGAGCCCGACGGAGCACCCGCTGGATTTCCTGGGTGATTTGTTCGCGCGCGCGCTGGCGCGGGCCGATCCGATGCGCGTCGTCGCGCAATACCTGCCGCCGCGTCCGGCCGGCCGATGCGTTGTCGTCGGGGCGGGCAAGGCATCGGCGCGAATGGCCGAGGCGGTGGAGGCCGCCTGGGGCCCTTGCGAGGGGCTGGTGATCACCCGATACGGGTATGGACGCCCCTGCGCGGGGATCGAGATCGTCGAAGCGGCGCATCCGGTCCCCGATGCGGCCGGCGTGGAGGCGACGGCGCGCATGCGCGCGCTGCTCGAGTCGCTCGGCGAGGGAGATTTCGCGCTCGCGCTCATCTCGGGCGGGGCCTCGGCGTTGCTGATCCAGCCGGCGGGGCGCATCTCGCTGGCCGAAAAGCAGGACCTCACCGCGGCGCTGCTGGCCTCCGGCGCGCCGATCAGGCAGATCAACACGGTGCGCAAGCATATCAGCCGGGTCAAGGGCGGCCAGCTTGCTGGAGCGGCCTGGCCGGCGCGGATGCATGCGTTGATGATCTCCGACGTGCCCGGCGACGATCCGGCCTTCATCGGCTCCGGGCCGACTGTGGGCGAAAGCTCCACCCCGGCCGACGCGCGCGCCGTGCTCGAGCGATGGGCGATCCCGGTGCCACCCTCGGTGGAGGAGGTTCTGGCGGGGCCGACAGGGGTGCTCGGCCCGCAGGACCGTCGCCTCGCGCGCGTCGAGAACCATGTGATCGCCGCGCCGGCGCAGTCGCTCGAGGCCGCCGCGCAGACCGCGCGGGCGGCGGGCTGCGAGCTGCGCCTGCTT
>PWLT01000144.1 GCA_003558415.1 Hyphomicrobiales bacterium | reverse complement strand
GAGGATCCCGCACCATAGCCGCGCCCGGCAATGATGATCAGCGGGGTGTCGGCCCCCTGGTGGCGCATGGCGGCCTCGAAAACGGTCATCTCTTCGTCCGAGGGGTGATGGATCGCGACATTGCCGCGTTTCCCGCCTGCGAGTTCGTTGAGCAGCAAGGGATTGTCGAACATCCCGCGCAGGCAGATATCCGGGTTGCCGCGCCGGGTGCCGAAATTGCCCAGTCGTTTGGGATCGGCGCCTTGCGCGGTCAGGTATTGGCCGGCCGGGCTGTCAGGCCTGATCGCGCCATTGGGCGAGATATGATCGGTGGTGATCGCATCGCCCAGCATCAGCAGCGGGCGCATCCCGGTAATCGCGCCGCTGCGGGGCAGGGCCGGCCCCAGCTCGGGAAAGGGCGAGGGGCGGATGAAGAGGCTTTGCGCGTCCCAGGGGAATCGCTCCCCCTCGGGCGCGTCGAGCGCCTCCCAGTCGGATGTGGTTTCCATGCCCGCGCCATATGAGGCGGTGAAGCGGTCCGCGGTGACGTAACGCGCGACATGCTCCGCGATTTCGTCATGCGCGGGCCAGATGTCGCGCAGGAAAACCGGCTGGCCGTCCGTGCCTGTGCCCAGCGGCTCGGCCTCCAGATCGCGCGCCACCGTTCCCGCCAGCGCCGCGGCGATCACCAGCGGCGGCGAGGCCAGGTAGGCGGCCTTGATCTGGGGGTGGATGCGCCCCTCGAAATTGCGGTTGCCCGACAGAACGCCAACCGTGCACAGCCCCTCGGCGTCGATCTCTGCTGCGATGTCCTCGGCCAGCGGGCCGGAATTGCCGTTGCAGGTGGCGCAGCCATAGCCGACGTTGTGAAAACCCAGCGCGTCGAGGTCTTCGGTCAGCCCGGCGGCGGTGAGGTAATCGGTCACCACCCGCGAACCGGGCGAGAGAGAGGTCTTGACCCAGGGCCGGGGTTTGAGCCCGCGCGCGCGGGCGTTGCGCGCCAGCAGCCCTGCGGCCATCATCACCTCGGGGTTGGAGGTGTTGGTACAACTGGTGATCGCCGCGATCACCACCGCGCCGTGATCGAGTGCCGCGCCCGCGCCCGCGCCCGGCTCGGCGCCGGGGGCGAGATCATCGAGCCGGGTGCGGAAATTGCCGGGAACCTGCGCCAGCGGCACGCGCTGGTCGGGTCGGATGGGCCCGGCCATGCAGGGCTCGACCCCGGCGAGGTCGAATTCGTGTTCGGCGTCGAATTCCAGCGCGGCTGAATCGGCCGCATCGGGGTCCTGCCACAGCCCCTGCGCGCGGGCGCCGGCCTCGATGCGCGCGAGGTGATCTTCGCTGCGCCCGGTCATGCGCAGATAGGCGATGGTCAGCGGGTCGATGGGGAAATAGGTGCAGGTGGCGCCGTATTCGGGCGACATGTTGGCGATGGTTGCGCGATCGGCGAGCGGCAGATGCGCCACGCCCTCGCCGTGAAACTCCACGAAGGCGCCGACCACCCCGATGCCGCGCAGGAACTCGGCCACATGGAGCACCAGATCGGTTGCGGTGACGCCCTCGCGCAGCGCCCCGTCAAGGCGGATGCCCACAACGCGCGGCGGCGCCATCTCCAGTGGCGTGCCCAGCATCGCCATCTCCGCCTCGATGCCTCCCACGCCCCAGCCCAGGATGCCGAGCGCATTGACCATGGTGGTGTGGCTGTCGGTGCCGATCATCGTGTCGGGGCGCGCCAGCGGGCGGTCCGCGCCGTCGGTGAGTCGGATGACATGGCTGAGCCATTCCAGATTGACCTGATGCATGATTCCGCGCCCCGGGGGGATCACGCGGAAGCGCCCGAAGGCGCCCTGGCACCACTTGATGAAAGCGAAACGCTCATGGTTGCGTTCCAGCTCCAGCTTGCGGTTCATCGCCAGTGCATCGGGGTTGCCCGCAAACAGCACGCTGAGCGAGTGATCGACCACGAAATCCACCGGAATCGCCGGATCGAGAAGCCGCGGGTCCAGCCCGCGCGCCGCCAACGCATCTCGCATCGAGGCCATGTCGGTCATCAGCGGGATGCCCATGAAATCCTGCAGCAGCGCGCGCGACGGCGCGAAGGAGACCGGCGTTGCAGGGTCGCGCGCAATCAGCGCGGTGATCTGTTCGCAGGCCTGATCGCGCGGCAGGCGGTAGAGGATATCCTCGGCCATCACCTTCAGTGCGCGGGGCAGGGCGTTGATGCGCCCCATTCCGGCTGCCTCGGCCGCGTGCAGGCTCAGATGGTCCATGGCGGCGGGCGCGCCGGGCAGGGGGCGCAGCAGATCGTCATTGGCGGTTGCGGGCATGTCGGGGTTCCCTCTAAAGCGCCTCGGCCAGCGCGAGCGTGCGCCGCGCCATATCGGCGTGCAGGCGCTCGACCATGCGTCCATTGACGCGCAGCACGCCCTTGCCTTCGGCCTCAGGGGCCTCGAAGGCCGCGACGATGGCGCGGGCATGGGCGATTTCCGCCTCTGACGGGGAGAAGGCGTCGTTGCACGGCGCGACCTGTCGCGGGTGGATGAGCGTCTTGCCGTCCATGCCCAGTTCGCGGCCCTGACGGCACTCGGCCATGAAGCCCTCGGCATCGTCGAGGTCGTTATAGACCCCGTCGATGATGTCGAGCCCGCCCGCGCGCGCCGCCGCCAGGCAGGCCGCGAGCCAGGGCAGGAACATCGCGCGCCCCGGCGCGAGTTCGGTGCGCGTTTCCTTTGCCAGATCATTGGTGCCCATCACCAGGACCGACAGTGCCGGGCAGCCGGCATGCGCGGCATCTGCGATCTCGAGCGCGTTGAGCATCGCGCGCGGGGTTTCCATCATCGCCCAGACGGCAATATCGGCATCGGGGCCGAGCGCGGACTGCACCGGCTCCAGATCGGCCGCCTCCGAAACCTTGGGGATCAGAACCGCATCGGGGCGCGCGGCGCGCGCGGCGGCGAGATCATCGGCGCCCCAGGGGGTGTCCAGCCCGTTGACGCGTACCACCCGCTCGCGCCGGCCGTAGCCGCCGGTCTCAAGTGCTGCCATGACTTGGGCGCGGGCCTCTTGCTTGGCTTCGGGGGCCACCGAGTCTTCGAGGTCGAAGATGATCGCATCGCAGGGGATTTCGCGCGCTTTCTCCAGCGCGCGGGCATTGGCGCCGGGCATGTAGAGCACGCTGCGGCGGGGGCGGATGGTCATGGCTGTCTCCTCTGTCCGTGGTGTGCCCGGCGCCAAATTCCGGCGGCGTGCGTCATGTGATGTCCTTGTCCGCTGGGGTCGCGCGGGGCGCCACCGTTCGGGTGTAGATGACCCCGGCGAGCAGATTGCCCAGCAGCCCGCGCGTGAGCTGATAGGCCGCGACCAGCGCCGCATCGGCGGCCACGACCTGCGCGGTGAGCACCATCTCGGCGGTGCCGCCGGTGGCATAGCCCATCAGCAACAATGGTGCCTCGAAGCCGAATGCCGCGGCAACGGCCAGCCCCAGCCCCAACATCAGTGCCGCGTGCAGCACCACCACCGGGATGCCCCCGGCCAGGGCCCGCGGCAGGCGCCTCAGCGTCGCGCGGCGAAAGCGCGCGCCCAGACTCAGGCCAAGTGCGATCTGCGCGAGCGCCAGCAGCACCGGGGGCTCGCGCGCCTCCAGAAGGCCGGACCCCGACAGCAGGGCCAGCGCCAGCATCGGTGCGACCACATAGGCGCTGGGCAGCCCCAGCCGGGTGCCCGCAAGGGCCGCCGCGACGCCTGCGATGAGCGCCAGCGCCAACGGCCCGTCCCAGGCGCCGGTGGTGTCCTGCGTGGCGCTGGCGGCAGCAGGCATCAGCGCCAGGATGAGCGAGGGCAGAAACAGCACGATGAAGACCACCCGAAGGGTGTGAAAGAGCGCCACCGCGCCCACATCGCCACCATGCCGCCCCGCGAGATCGGCCATCTCCGCGATCCCCGCGGGCACCATCGCGAAATAGGCGGTGGTGCGGTCGAGCCTGCCCCAGCGTGCCAGCAGCGGCGCCAGAAGCCAGCCGATCAGGATCGACACCAGCGCACCGCCGAGGATCGCGGGCAGGTGCGGGACGATCCGCTCGATGATGTCGGCTGCCACCGTCAGCCCCACCGCCGTGCCGACCACGATCTGCCCCGCCCGGTAGAGCGGGCGCGGCACCTCCACCGGCCCCACGGCAAGCCCGGTGACCATGGTCACCAGCATCGCGCCGATCAGCCAAGCCAGCGGAATGCCCAGCAGTGTGGCGATCCAGCCACCGCAGGCGGCAAGCGCGATGGTCGCCGCAAGACCCGTGAGCCGTTTCATGCGTCGGTGTTTCCTCGGTTGCCGCGCGTTTCATTCCTGCTTCCGGCGGCGGCCGAAGAGCGGCGTCAGCAGAACGACAACCGCCGCGAAAAGCAGCCCCGCCGCGATCGGCTTGGAGAGGATGAACAGAAGGTTGTCATTCGCGATGATCATCGCGCGGCGCAGGTTGGATTCCAGCATCGCGCCCAGCACCAGCGCCAGCACGATGGGCGCGGGGTGGATGTTGGCCTTGCGCAGCACATAGCCGACGACACCGAAGATCACCATGATAAGCACCTCGAACGTGTTGTTCGACGAGGCAAAGGCGCCCAGCATGCAGATGCTGGCCACCAGCGTGGCGATGGCCGCGCGCGGGATGCGGGTGAGGCGCACCCAAAGCGGCACGCCGAACAGCCCGATCGCCACCATGATCGGTAGCCCGACTATCAGCGACACGAAGATCGAATAGGGGATTTCGGGGTTGTTGGTGAACAGCATCGGGCCGGGTTGCAGCCCCTGAATGGTCAACCCGCCGATCAAGATCGCCGCGCTCGCCGAGCCCGGAACGCCGAGCGCGAGCAGCGGCGCCAGCGCGCCCGAGACGGCGGCATTGTTGGCGGCCTCAGACGCCACGACGCCATCGGGATTGCCCTTGCCATAGCTGTCGCGATCCTCGGGCTTGGCGGCGCGCTTGGCGAAACCGTAACTGACCAGCGAGGCGATCGAGGCACCCGCGCCGGGGATCACGCCGACCGCGTAACCGATGAGCGAGGAACGAATAATCGTTGTCCTGAAGGGCCAAAGCGTACGGATCGAAGCGCTTGTCTTGGGCGGTTTGCGCAGTGCGCCGGAGCGGTCATTGCCCTGTTCGACCATGATGAACACTTCCGACAGGGCGAAGAGCCCGATCAGCGCCGGAAGAAAGGGGATGCCGTCGATCAACAGCGGAGTGACCACAAAGCGCAGCACGCCGCGCATCGGGTCGATGCCCACGGTGACGATGGTCAGGCCGAAGGCCAGCCCGATCAACGCCTTGAGGGGTGCGCTGGAACTCAGCACCGCGATCAGGCTGAGCCCGACCACGGCGAGGGCGAAATATTCGGCCGGCCCGAAGGCCAGCGCCGCGGTCGCCATCGCCTGCGCCGAGATCACCAGCAGAACGATGCTGATCAGCGCGCCGG
>PWLT01000267.1 GCA_003558415.1 Hyphomicrobiales bacterium | reverse complement strand
GCCGTCATAGGCGTATCCCTCATCCTCGCGGGTCTTGATCTGATCGAGGATGCGCGCGAGCGCCGGGTCGCCGGGGGGAACCTCGATCCCCGCTTCCCTGAGCCGGGCGCGCAGGTTGGACTGCCCGGCCTGGTTGCTCATCGGGATCATGCGCGCGTTGCCCACCGCGTCGGGGGAGATATGTTCGTAGGTCGTCGGATCCTTGGCGATGGCCGAGGCATGCAGCCCCGCCTTGTGCGCAAACGCCGAGGCGCCGACATAGGGCGCGCTGCGCAGCGGCACGCGGTTGAGAATGTCGTCGAGCCGGCGCGAGACGCGCGTGAGCGATTGCAGCGCCTCGGGCGTCACGCCCGTCTCGAAGCGGCTGGCATAGGGCTCCTTGAGCAGCAGCGTCGGGATCAGCGTGGTCAGATTGGCATTGCCGCAGCGCTCGCCCAGCCCGTTGAGCGTGCCCTGCACCTGTCGCGCGCCCGCATCCACCGCCGCCAGCGTGCCCGCGACCGCATTGCCGGTGTCGTCATGGCAATGGATGCCCAGCCGCTCGCCGGGGATGCCGGAGGCGATCACCTCGGCGGTGATGGCGCCGATCTCATGCGGCAGCGTGCCGCCATTGGTGTCGCACAGCACGATCCAGCGCGCGCCCGCCTCATGCGCGGCGTGCAGGCATTGCAGCGCATAGTCCCGGTCGGCCTTGTAGCCGTCAAAGAAATGCTCGGCATCGAAGAGCGCCTCGCGCCCCTGCGCGACCATATGCGCGGTGGAGGCGGCGATGTTTTCGAGGTTTTCCTCGAGCGTTATGCCCAGCGCCGTGGTGACGTGGAAATCATGCGTCTTGCCGACAAGGCAGACCGCCGGGGTGGCCGCGTTCATCACGGCCGCCAGCACATCATCGTTATCCGCCGAGCGCCCGGCGCGCTTGGTCATGCCGAAGGCCGTGAAGGTCGCGCGGGTGCGCGGGGCATCCCTGAAGAAGTCGTTATCGGTGGGGTTGGCGCCGGGCCAGCCGCCCTCGATATAGTCGATCCCCAGCCCGTCGAGCATCTCGGCGATGGCGCGCTTGTCCTTTGTGGAGAACTGCACGCCCTGCGTCTGCTGCCCGTCGCGCAGGGTGGTGTCGTAGAGATAGAGGCGTTCAACGGTCATGGGTGGGCCTCGTACCTCGTCCGGGTAGAAATGCCCCGCATCGCACAATCCCGAACCCGGCCTGCGCAAAGCGCAGGCAGCGCCCGTCCCGCCCCCCCACGGGGCGGGCGCTTCTCGCCCACCCCGCGCGGGACGGGCGCCGCATCGTGGCAGTCGGGGGTCATTTCAATGTCTCCAGTTTGCTGGGATCGAAGTCAGGCCCAGGAATGAGTTCGATGCGATCCTTACCCATCCGCACCTCGACGCCTGCATCAACGAGCGCCGCCTTGATCCGGTCGACCTCCACGAAGTTCCCGGTTTCCTTGGCTGTCGTTCGCGCGTCGGCCAGTGCCAGCTCAAAATATTCAAGGTCCTTCTGCGCGGGCCGATCCCGATTTTCCCTGGCTTTCGCGATAATGTCGAAGCCGAGAAACTCCGCAGACGCCGCGAACTCCTGTCTTGCCGCGCGCTGATCGTGGTCACTGAGTTGCAGGAACTCGGCGCTGTTATCAATGAAGCGCCCCATGCGCTTCAGGTGCGTCAGCGCAAGGGAGGTGTTCAAGTCGTCAGCGAGTGCCTCGATGATCTCATCTGCGACCAGGTCTTGCGGCAGAGGCATGTCTAACACCTCGTGATCGACTGACAGAGTAGCCACCCAACGATCCCACTCGCGCCCGATTTCCCGCGCCTTCCCCTCCGTCCAGTCCATCGGCTTGCGGTAATGCGTGCTCAGCATCACGAAGCGGATCACCTCGCCCGGCCAGCCCTGATCGAGCAGATCGCGCACGGTGAAGAAGTTGCCCAGGGATTTGGACATCTTCTTTCCCTCGACCTGCACCATCTCGTTATGCATCCACACGCGGGCAAACTCGCCCTCGGGATGGGCACAGCGGCTCTGGGCAATCTCGTTCTCGTGATGGGGAAACTGCAGGTCGATGCCGCCGCCATGGATATCAAACGACTCGCCCAGCAATTCGCGGCTCATGGCCGAGCACTCGATATGCCAGCCCGGCCGCCCCCGGCCCCAGGGCGACTCCCAGCCCGGCTCATCCTCGCCGGAGGGTTTCCACAGCACGAAATCCATCGGGTCGCGCTTGTAGGGCGCGACCTCGACACGGCTGCCCGCGATCATGTCATCGACCGAGCGCCCCGAAAGCTTCCCGTACTCGGGATAGCTGCGCACATCGAAAAGCACATGCCCCTCGGCCACATAGGCGCAGCCCTTGGCCAGCAACCCCTCGATCATCGCCACCATCGCCCCGATCCACTCGGTCGCGCGCGGCTCATGCGTGGGCGGCAGCGTGCCAAGCGCCCCCATATCCTCATGGTACCACGCGATTGTCTCGTCGGTGAGTGCGCGGATGATATCGTTGAGCGCGCGCCCGTCGCCGGCCTCCTGCATCTCGCGGGCGCGGGCGTTGATCTTGTCATCGACATCGGTGAAATTGCGCACATAGGTGACGTGATCGGCACCATGGACATGGCGCAGCAGCCGATAGAGCACGTCGAACACCACCACCGGACGCGCATTGCCCAGATGCGCGCGGTCATAGACGGTGGGACCGCAGACATACATCCGCACATTGGACGGATCGAGCGGCGCGAAGGTTTCCTTGCGGCGCGTGCGGGTATTGTAGAGCGTGATCTCGGTCATGGAGCGCATCCGGGCTGTGCCACTGGGGACCCGCCGCGAGGTAGCACCTTCGCGGGGGCTTGAAAACCGCCCAGGCGCCGGCGGAACCGATGGGCCACTTGCACCCGCGCGCGTTTGGCGGAATTCTCCATCGCGGAGGGACAGGTGCAAGACGATTCACGACCGACGCCGGACGCGGTGGCGATCTGGCTGCTGGCCATCGGGCAGACGCTGGGTTTCGCCGCGCTGCTCTACATCTTCGCGGCGCTCGTGGTGACATGGGAGCAGGCCACCGGCTGGTCGAAGGCGCAGCTTGCGCTGGGGCCGACCCTGTCGATTCTGGTCTCCGCCACGCTCGCGCCGATCATGGGGCGGCTGGTGGATCGCGGGTTCGGGGCCGAGTTGCTCGCCGGCGGGGTGCTCTTCGGCGCGGGCGCGCTCGTCGTGCTTGCCCAGGTGCAGAGCGTGAAGCAATTCGTGGCCGTCTGGGCGCTGATCGGCATCGCGCATGCCGCCTGCCTCTATGAGGTCTGTTTCGCCTTTCTCACGCGACGGCTGGGAGCGGGCGCGCGTGCCGCGATCCTGCGGGTGACGCTGCTGGGCGGTTTCGCCTCGACCATCGCCTTTCCAGCCGGCGCCTTCCTCGCCGAGGCCCTTGGCTGGCGCGGGGCGGTGCTGGCATTCGCGGCCGCGCTGGCGCTTGTTGCGGCACCGGCCAATTTCGTCGCCGGGCGGCGGTTGCGCCGGGGCCTGCGCGCCGGGCACCGCGCCGATCCGGCCGGCCAGGCCGAGGCAGATGCGGCCTTGCGCCGGGCGTTGCGCAGACCGGCCTTCTGGACGCTCGCTGCGGCCTTCGCGCTGATCGCGGGCAACCATGTCATGCTGGTGAGCTATTTCATCCCGCTTTCGCTCGACCGCGGGGCAAGCCAGTCGATGGCGGTGCTCGCGGCCTCCTGCGTCGGGGTCGCGCAGGTTGCCGGACGGCTGCTGCTGACGCTGGGCGAGGCCCGCATGGGCACCGCGCGGGCAAGCCGCGTGATGCTCGGCGCGCTCGTGGCCGCGGGCATCGCGATGTGGCTTGCCGGTGTCGCGCCGGCGCTGATCTTCGCCTTTGCCGCGCTCCAAGGCGCTGCGAACGGCTTGATGAGCATCCTCAAGCCGGTACTCACCGCCGAGACGCTGGGCCATGCGGGCTTCGGCGCGATCGCGGGGGCGATGGCGACCGGGTCGCTTCTGGGCATCGCGGCCGGGCCTTTCGCCGGGGCGCTCCTGCTCGAGACGGGCGGCGCGCTGGCGCTGATCGGAGCGGCCTTCGCGATGGCGCTAGCGGCCGCGGCGCTAATCCTGTCGCTGCTCGTCATGCAGCGGCGCTGATCCCGCGCGGTGCCTTACTGCTGGGCAAACCCCTCCAGCAGATTGGCCGTGTTCACCCCGGTCTCGGCGATGGCGTAACCGCTCTCCATGCACAATACCGTCGGCAGCCCGGTCCGGGCGATGCGCCGCCCCAGATCAGTGAAGTCCGCGCCTTGCAGCCGGAAGGCGCTGATCCGGTCGAAGGCGAAACAGGTGATGCCCTCCATCACGCCGGCCATGTCGCCGGCTTCGATCTCGACGAGAGATGCCGCCGGCCAGTGTGCGCGCGCAAGCTCCAGCGTCTCCCCGCAGGGATCGTCGATGCCCAGCGCACACAGACCCACCGCCGCATCGCCCTCCCGGCGGCATCAAATCTCACTTCGTGAGATCTTGCTCAAGATGCCCTTGTCACAACCTGCGTTTCAAGTGCAGTTACGTCACGACGACAGAAATCGATCGCGCCCCGGCAGGGCCGTGCGGCGCCCGGTGCGGGCGGGACCAAGGCGAAAGGGAGCAGGCGTGACGCAACAGGAAGACATGGCGCCCATCGGCGTCGAGGCGTTGCCTGCCGGGCTTCGCAAGGCGGGAATCACGCATCCTTTTGCCAATAGCGGCACGAATTTCCCCCAGGTCATCGAGGCCATGGCCACCCTGCCGGCCGAGGCGCAGCGCGAGCCGGTGCTCGCGCCCCATGAAACCGCCGGGGTGGCGATGGCGCATGTCAATCTCGGGCTGGCCAATTCGGTGATGGGGATGATCAACGCGGCCAGCGACGACGTGCCCGTGGTGATGATGTCGGGGCGCACCCCGATCACCGAAAGCGCCCGCCCCGGCGCGCGCGTCACCCCCATCCAGTGCGGCCGGGAGATGTACGACCAGAGCGCCATGATCGCCGGGGCCAGCCGCGCGCATGCCGAGCGCGTCCTGAGCGGCGCCGATCTGCCCGCCGCGCTGGAGCGCACCATCGCCGCGATCCGCGAGGACGGCAGGCAGGCCGTGCTCGACATGGCCGTCGCGCTGTCGGACGCGCATTGAGCGAGCGGAGGGCACGGCATTGATCTGGGCAATACTCAGCCTCGCGCTGGGCGGCGTACTCAAGGGCGCGACCGGCGCGGGCGTCCCGGTCGTTGCCGTGCCGGCGCTGGCGATGGTCTACAGCGTTGATTTCGCGGTCACCACGCTGATCATGTCGAATCTGGTGAACAATCTGTGGCAGGGCTGGGCCTATCGCCGCGATGCGCTGCCGCGCCGCTTCGTGTGGCTCTTTGCCGGTGGCGGCATGCTGGGCGCGGGCGCAGGCACCTGGCTGCTGGCCAACCTGCCCGGCGCGGCGCTGTC
>PWLT01000181.1 GCA_003558415.1 Hyphomicrobiales bacterium | reverse complement strand
CCATCGCGGCAAGCTGGTCGTCGAAGCTGAGCGCGGTTGCGACCGCCTCGACGGCGCCGCGCAACGGGTTGACCTTGGGCGCGAGGCGGACCTCGTAAGGGTAGGCGACCGAGCAGCCCTCGAGCGTGCCGGACCAGCCCTGCGGCCCTGCCCCCTCGGGCCTTGGCCCGCGGCAGCGCTGCCCGTCATTGAGCGTCACGGTGAGCATCGCGGCGCTCAGGCTGGCGGCGCGCGGTGCGGGCTCCTGCGCGGGCGCGCAGGCCATGAGTGCCCCGCCCAGCACGGCGGCGGTCAAGATGGGTCGCATGGCGGCCTCCCTGCTCACAACGGCCAGAACAGCGGTATCACGAGGCTGGCAGTCAGCGCCATGATGATGTTGAGCGGGATGCCGAAGCGCATGTAATCGGTGAAGTGATATCCGCCGGGCCCGTAGACGAGCGTGTTGGTCTGGTAGCCGATGGGGGTGGCAAAACTGGCCGAAGCGGCGATCATCACCGCCACCACCAGCGGCCGCGGATCGACCCCGAGCGACAGCCCCAGCCCGATCGCGATGGGGGTCAGGATGACTGCCACGGCATTGTTCGTTACGATCTCGGTGAGAATACTGGTCAACAGGTACACCGCGAAAACAAGTAGAACCGGGTGCATCCCGGCCATCCAGGGCGCGACCGTTTCCACCACCAACCGCACTGCACCGGAATGCTCCAGCCCCGCGCCCACAGCGAGCATCCCGAAGATCAGCGCCAGCAGCCGCCCGTCGATGAATCCAAATGCCTCCTCGGCGTCGATGCAGCGGGTGACGAGCACGATGGCCACGCCGATGAAGGCGAGAACCGAGATCGGCGCGAGCCCCAGCGCCGAAAGCACCACGATGGCGCCCAGCACCCCGATCACCAGCGGGGCGTGACGGCGCCGGAACGCCTTTTCCGAGGGTTGGCCGATATCGACCATGTCCATCTCGGCGGCCAGACGCTGGATATCCTCGGGCGCGCCCTCCAGCAGCAGCGTGTCGCCCACCTGCACGATCAGATCGTCGAGCTGGCGGCCGATATTCTGGTTTCGCCGGTGCACGGCCAGCGGATAGACGCCATAGCGCCGCCGCAGGCGCAGATCGCCCAGCTTGCGCCCGACCATGCGGCAGCCCGGCGTGATCAGCGCCTCAACGGTACTGGTTTGCACCGAGGAGAGCTTGTCGACGAGGTTCACGTCCTTGTTGCCCTGCAGCCCCAGAACCTCGGACATCGGCGTGCGCAGC
This sequence comes from Hyphomicrobiales bacterium, assembly GCA_003558415.1. Lineage (GTDB taxonomy): Bacteria > Pseudomonadota > Alphaproteobacteria > Rhodobacterales > Rhodobacteraceae > Alkalilacustris. Next base: position 4,240 of record PWLT01000181.1, on the reverse strand, counting down.
ACCACCCGGTCGCCCGCCTGCAGCGTCACCCCTGCGAGATCGCGGCGCAGCGAGGCATCGCCGCGCAGCACGTCAATCACCCGCGCGCCGCCGCGTTTGAACATCTCGACCGCCTCGAGCGGCTCGCCGATCAGGTCGGAGCCCTCGGGCACCGCGACCTCGGTAAAGAACTTCATGCGCGAGCGATCCGAGATCAGCCCGCTCATCGAAGTGCGGTCAGGCAGCAACCGCCTGGCGAAAAACGCCAGATAGGCCATGCCGACCAGCGCCAGCACGATGCCCACCGGCGTGATCTCGAAGATGGTGAAGGGCTCCATCCCGTGGCTGCGCGCCACCCCGTCCACAAGCAGGTTGGTCGAGGTTCCCAGCAGCGTGATGGTGCCCCCGAAGATGGACAGATAGCTCAGCGGAATCATCAGCTTGGAGGGTTTGAGCGACAGCTGCTTGGCCAGCTGCATGAAGATCGGGATCATCACCACGACGATGGGCGTGTTGTTCATGAAGGCCGACATCGCCACCACCGTCAGCGCCAGCCCGGTCAGGGTCAGGACTGGGCGGGCCTCGACATTGGCGGCGGCGAGCTGCGTCACCCAGTCCAGCGCCCCGGTGCGAACCAGACCGCCGACGATGATGAAAAGTGCGGCGATGGTCCAGGGCGCGGGGTTGGAGAGCACATCGAGCGCCATCTCATGGGGCACGATGCCCAGCACGATCATCAGCACCGCACCGGACAGGGCCGTCACCTCGACCGGTAACACCTCCCGGATGAAGAGCACGAACATGCCCACCACAATGGCGAGCGCCAGTAGGGCGCTCGCACCCTCGGAGAGTTCGAATCCCAGCATTCATTCCCCCGCAACACGGCAGTCGCGCAGTTTCCGCAGATTGGCCTAGCGCATCAAGCCCCGTCGCAGCCGTCGCGCGGATTCACCATCATTGCCGCCGGAAGCGCGGGCAATGGCCGCGAGCGGCTGCACAAGGAACAGACGCATAAACAGCAGCCCCGGCGCCGACCGGACCCAACCCGAATACCGCTCACCCGGAATAGGGTATCGCCCAGACCACGCCCGCACGATCACGGCCCGGCTTGCTGCAGACGCCCGCCCAGCCGGACCATCTCGCTACGCGTCGCCTTGCCGGTGCGGTCGTCGGTTTCCACATAGAGCCCCGAGAGCGTCGCCTCGCCCAGCGCCGGCTCGAACCGGCCCTTGCCCATGCCCGTGATGAAGCGGCGCATGGGCTCCTCGCGGTCCATGCCGATGATCGAGTTGTAATCCCCGCACATGCCCGCATCCGACTGGTATGCGGTGCCCCCGGGCAGGATCTGCACATCGGCGGTGGGGATATGGGTATGCGTGCCCACCACCACGCTGGCGCGCCCGTCGCACCAATGGCCCATGGCCATCTTCTCGCTTGTCGCCTCGCAATGCATGTCCACAAGCACCGCCTGCGCCAAGCCCCCCGGAGGATGCGCCTTGAGCACCGGATCGATGGCCGAGAACGGATCATCGAAGGGCCGTTTCATGAAGACCTGCCCCAGCACCTGGGCCACCAGCACCTTGCGCCCGCCCGCGGCATCGAACAGCCTAAAGCCCCGCCCCGGCGCGAGCTTGGCGAAGTTGATCGGGCGGATGATGCGCGGCTCCTGCTCGATGAAGGACAGCATCGCCTTTTGATCGAAGGCGTGATCACCCAGCGTCAGGCAGTCCGCACCCGCATCGAGCAAGAGCTTCGCGTGCTCGGGCGTGAGCCCCGCGCCGTTCGAGGCGTTCTCGCCATTGACCACCACGAAATCGAGCCGCCATTCCTCGCGCAGCCTCGGGAGCCGCTCGGCCACCGCCGCGCGGCCCGACCGGCCCATCACATCGCCCAGAAAGAGAATACGCATGAAATTCGCTTAGAGAAGCCGCCCGCCGAGGGCAAGACCCGCGCGCGCGGCTCAGCCCCGGGGCGTGATCACCCCGGCTTCGGTCACGATCAGGTCAAGGGGCTGGTCCGTCTCCTCGACGGGGACCGCCTCCACCTCCTGCGCGGCATAGGCAAAGCCGAGCGCGAGGCGCGGGCCGCGCGCGCGCAGCCGCGCCAGCGTGCGGTCATAGAAGCCGCCGCCATAGCCCAGCCGGAAGCCGCGCCGGTCGAAGGCCAGAAGCGGCACGATCAGGATCTCAGGCTCCAGCCATGCCCCGGAGGCAGGAACGCGCGCGCCGAACGGCCCTTCCTCGAGCGCGGCATCGGGCGACCATTCCCGAAACCGCAGCGGAAGGCCCCGGCCCGCGATCACCGGAACGCAGACTGGCCCCTCATGCGCCGCCATGGCCGGGAGCGGGTCGATCTCGCTGCGCATCGGCATGTAGCCCGACAGCACCCGGCCCGCGTGATCAGCAAGCAGCTCGCCAAGCACCCGCGCGCTCTCGCCCGGCGCGACGCGCGCATGGGCGCGCGCCCTTGCCGCCTGCGCGGCCTTGCGCAGCGCCGCCTTGCGCTCTGCGATGCCGTTCTCCACTCCCCCTCCCCTGATGGTGCCACCTCGACCGCGCTGCGGCATCTGCAGGGGGCGAAACCCGCGGTTCCGCCCGCGCCCATTCGCCGATACCTTGTGCCGCCGGATCACGCAACGGGGACCGACCATGGCCGAACTGCTCCTGGGACAGACGCTGTCCTTCAACGCCGATCCCTTCATCGAAGGCCCAGCCGCGGCACGCCACGACCGCCGCGGCGGCGTGCTGATCGAGGATGGCCGCATCGCGGCGGTGGGCCCCGCCGACACGCTGCGCACCGCGCACCCGCAGGCGCAGATCCGCGACTACGGCGACGGGCTGATCTCGGCGGGATTTGTCGACTGCCACATGCACTATCCGCAGACGGGGATCATCGCGAGCTGGGGCAAGCGGCTGGTCGACTGGCTCGAGAGCTACACCTTCCCCGAGGAGATGCGCTTTGACGATGCCCGGCACGCCCGGCGGATCGCGGCGCTGAGCCTCGATCTGGCGCTGGCCAACGGGACCACGACGCTGTGTTCCTATGCCACCTCGCATCCCGAAAGCGTGGACGCCTTCTTTGCCGAGGCCGAGGCGCGCGGGTTGCGCGCGCTCGCCGGCAAGACCTGCATGGACCGCAACGCGCCCGCCGCACTGTGCGACACGCCCGCGCGCGCCCATGACGAATCGCAGGCGCTGATCGAACGCTGGCACGGACGCGGGCGGCTGTCCTATGTCATCACCCCGCGCTTTGCGCCCACCTCCACACCTGCGCAGCTCGAGGCACTGGGTGCACTGTGGAAGGCACATCCGGATTGCCCGATGCAGACCCATCTGAGCGAGCAGACCGACGAGGTCGAATGGGTCGCCGGGCTGTTTCCGCAGGCGCGCGACTATCTGGATGTGTATGAAGGCTTCGGGCTGATCGGCCCCGGCGCGGTTTTCGGCCATGCGATCCATCTGACGCCGCGCGAGCGCGCGCGGCTGGCCGAAAGCGGCGCGGGCGTGGCGCATTGCCCGACCTCGAACAGCTTCATCGGCTCGGGCCTGTGCGATGTGGACGGGCTCAAGCGCGCCGGCGTGCCCGTCGGGCTCGCGACGGATACGGGCGGGGGGTCGTCGTTTTCGATGCTGCGGACGATGGCCGCCGCCTATGAGATCGGCCAGTTGCGCGGCACGGCGCTGCATCCGGCGCAGCTGTGGTGGCTGGCCACGCGGGGCGCGGCCGGGGTGCTGGGGCTCGAGGATCGGATCGGCGATCTGCGCCCGGGATGCGAGGCCGATCTGGTCGTGCTCGACCTGAAGGCCACACCAGCCATCGCGCAGCGCGCCGCGCGGGCCGAGGATTTCTGGGAGGCGCTCTTTCCCACCATCATGATGGGCGATGATCGGTGTATTCGTGAGGTCCGGGTCGCGGGACGGCCCGTCGGCGGATCCTGACCTCCCGGCGCGGCGCTCAGGCGGTGGCGAGCCATTCGAGCGCGGCGGCGTGGATCTCGCGATTGGCCGCGGCCAGCACGCGCCCGCCGTCATGTGCGGGCGCGCCTGTCCAGTCGGTGACCACGCCGCCCGCGGCCTCGATCACGGCGATGGGCGCGTGGATGTCATAGGGGTGCAGACCGGCCTCGACGACCAGATCGATCTGGCCCGCCGCAAGCAGTGCATAGGCGTAGCAATCCATGCCGAAGCGGGTGAGCCGGACCCGCGCGGCCAGCGATTCGAAGGCGGTACGCTCGGGCGCGGTACCAATCTCGGGAAAGGTG
>PWLT01000290.1 GCA_003558415.1 Hyphomicrobiales bacterium | reverse complement strand
GAGGAGGTGATGCGCGAGGACAAGCAGATCCTGCTGTCCAGCCAGATCGACCCCTCCGAAGACGACCCGACGCAGGAAGGCATCTACAGGATCGGCGTGCTCGCCAGCGTGCTGCAACTGCTCAAGCTGCCCGACGGTACGGTCAAGGTGCTTGTCGAGGGCCAGCAGCGGGTGCGCATCGAGGAGTATCTGGAAAACGAGTCGTATTTCGAGGCAAGCGTGGCGCCGCTGACCGAAACGCCGGGCGAGCCCGCCGCGGTTGAGGCGCTGGTGCGCTCGGTCGCGCAGGAATTCGAGCGCTACGCCAAGATCGGCAAGAACATCCCCGAGGAGGCGCTCTCGGCCGTGGCGGAGACGCGCGAGCCGGCGAAGCTGTCGGATCTCGTCGCCGGCCATCTGGGCGTCGAAGTGGCGCAGAAGCAGGAGCTTCTGGAGACCCTCGATGTGGGTGAGCGGCTCGAGAAGGTCTATGGCCTGATGCAGGGCGAGATGTCGGTCCTGCAGGTCGAGCGCAAGATCAAGACGCGCGTCAAGAGCCAGATGGAGCGCACCCAGCGCGAATACTACCTGAATGAGCAGATGAAGGCCATTCAGAAGGAGCTGGGCGACGGCGACGACGGCCAGAACGAGGTCGCCGAGCTGGAAGAGCGCATCGCCAGCACCAAGCTGTCGAAGGAGGCGCGCGAGAAGGCTGAGGCCGAGCTCAAGAAGCTCAAGAACATGTCGCCGATGTCGGCCGAGGCCACCGTGGTGCGCAACTATCTCGACTGGATGCTGTCGATCCCGTGGGGCAAGAAGAGCCGCGTCAAGAAGGATCTGGCGCGCGCCGAGAAGGTGCTCGACAACGACCATTACAGTCTCGAGAAGGTCAAGGAGCGCATCGTCGAGTATCTCGCGGTGCAGAACCGCTCGTCCAAGCTGCGTGGCCCGATCCTGTGCCTCGTGGGTCCGCCGGGCGTGGGCAAGACCTCGCTGGGTCAGTCGGTCGCACGCGCCACCGGGCGCGAGTTCATCCGCATCTCATTGGGCGGGGTGCGCGACGAATCCGAGATCCGCGGCCATCGGCGCACCTATATCGGCTCCATGCCGGGCAAGATCATCCAGGCGATGAAGAAGGCCAAGACCACCAATCCCCTCATCCTGCTCGACGAGATCGACAAGATGGGGCAGGATTTCCGCGGCGACCCGGCCAGCGCCATGCTCGAGGTGCTCGACCCCGAGCAGAACGCCACCTTCACCGACCACTATCTCGAGGTGGAATACGACCTCTCCAACGTCATGTTCCTGACCACGGCGAACACCTACAACATGCCCTCGCCGCTGCTGGACCGCATGGAGATCATTCCGCTTTCGGGCTATACCGAGGACGAGAAGTCCGAGATCGCCAAGCGCCACCTGATCCCCAAGCAGGTCAAGAACCACGGGCTCAAGAAGGGCGAGTTCGCGATCACCGATGCGGCGCTGAAGGAGGTGATCCGCACCTATACCCGCGAGGCGGGCGTGCGAAATCTCGAGCGCGAGATCGCCAAGCTGGCGCGCAAGGCCGTGACCGAGATCGTCAAGCGCAAGCTCAAGACCGTCGAGATCACGCCCGAGAACCTCTCGGACTATCTGGGCGTTCCGCGCCACAAGTACGGGCTCGCGGAGGAGGAGGACCAGATCGGCGTGGCGACCGGCCTGGCCTGGACCAGCGTGGGCGGCGAGTTGCTTTCCATCGAGGCGTTGCGCCTGCCCGGCAAGGGCCGGATGAAGACCACCGGCAAGCTGGGCGACGTAATGAAGGAATCGATCGACGCGGCCTCGTCCTTCGTGCGCTCGGTCGCGCCCGATCTCGGGATCAAGCCGCCCAAATTCGAGACGATGGACATCCATGTCCACGTCCCCGAAGGCGCAACGCCCAAGGACGGGCCGAGCGCGGGTGTGGCGATGGTCACCTCGATCGTCTCGGTGCTCACCCAGATCCCCGTGCGCAAGGACATCGCCATGACTGGCGAGGTTACGCTGCGCGGCAATGTCCTGCAGATCGGCGGGCTCAAGGAGAAGCTGCTCGCGGCGCTGCGCGGGGGCATTACCACCGTACTGATCCCGCAGGAGAACGAGAAGGACCTCGTCGATATCCCCGACAACGTCAAGGAGGGGCTCGAGATCATCCCCGTCTCCAATGTCCGCGACGTGCTGCGCCATGCGCTGGTGCGCACGCCCGAACCCGTGGAGTGGGACGAAGAGGCCGAGGAAGCCGCCTCCGCCGCGGCACTGGCCGCGCGCAACGAGGATGCCGCCAAGCAGAAAACGGCGCACTGAACGGGTGCGCAGGACTGGCCGGGCATGCCGCGCGCATGCCCGGCCTTTTCGCTTTTGCCCCTCTTGCGCGGGTGCGAGCAAGGCGCTAATCAGGCGCGCGTCGGGTGATTAGCTCAGTGGTAGAGCGCTACGTTCACATCGTAGATGTCGGAGGTTCGAATCCTCCATCACCCACCATCGTTTTCAATACCTTGATCGCGCATCCGAGAGATGCCCCCTGGTCCTGCGAGCCTGACCGGGCACATACACGCGCCGGAGCTCGGAATCGCGGCGATGTTTGCAACGTGCTCGGGTGTGCGCCGTGCGCAGGCGAGAGGGATTGGCCCTGTTTCGGATTGCCGCGCAATTCGTGCGGCCGATGCGGCCAGCCCTGATGGCGGCTGCCGGGCCGAAGACCCGGCACGCGCAAGGGCAGGGGCCTCGCACATATCCGGTGGATAGGGGGTGATGGTGGAGGGCCCGGTTGCCCGGAACCCTCCATCCCCCACGTGCACCCTTCACATGGCACGCCGTATCGGATTCGGTCCCGGCCGTCCTGGCCTTGCGGACAGTGTGACAGAGACGGGGATGACAGACAAAGGAAAACCCGGTCGCATTTTATGCGCCTCAGTCTCACGCGGCCCTGCGGGCGTCGTTCTCCGCGCTCAGAGCCGCGCGGCGAGGCGTGCGCCCTGATCGATGGCGCGCCGGGCGTCGAGTTCGGCCGCGACATCGGCGCCGCCGATGACATGGGCGGTGACATCGGCGGCGGCGAGCTGTTCGGCCAGTCGCCGCTCCGGTTCCTGCCCGGTGCACAGCACGACATGATCGGCGGGGATCAGGCGGCGCTCGCGCCGCTCCTCTCCGAGTGAGATCTCGATGCCTTGCGGGCAGATCCGCTCGTAATTCACGCCGGAGAGCATTTGCACCTCCTTGGCGCGCAGATGCGCCCGATGAATCCAGCCCGTGGTGCGGCCCAGCCGCCGGCCCGGCCGCTCGGCCTTGCGCTGCATCAGCGTCACCTCGCGCAAAGCGCGCTCGGGGCGCGGCCCCTCGGGCGCCAGCCCGCCGCGCGCCTGCGAAGGGTCCGCCACCCCCCATTCGCGCAGCCACAGTGCGGCGTCCTCGGTGGGTGAGGGCCGCCCCTGCACGAGATAGGCGGCGACGTCGAAGCCGATGCCGCCGGCACCCACGATCGCCACGCGCGCGCCTTCGGCGATCTGCACGGCGCCACTCAGGAGCTGGGCATAGCTCACCACATGCGCCAGATCCTGCCCCGGTATGGCGGGGTCGCGCGGGCGCACGCCGGTTGCCACGATCACCTCGTCAAAGGCGGCGAGCGCGCCCGCCTCGGCCCGACAGTCGGTCTGAACCTCGACCCCGGCATCGGCGAGCGCGGCGGCGAACCATGCCACGAGCCCGTCGAACTCCTCCTTGCCCGGAATGACACGGGCCATGTTGAGCTGCCCGCCGATGTGCGGGGCGGCCTCAAACAGCGTCACCCGATGCCCGCGCCACGCGGCCACCAATGCGGCCATCATCCCCGCAGGCCCGGCGCCCGCCACGGCAATTTCTCGGGGCTGTGTGGCGGGGCTGTAGGAAAGCTGCGTCTCGTGCCCGGCGCGCGGATTGACGAGGCAGGAGGCGGTGCGCCCCTCGAAGATATGGTCGAGGCAGGCCTGATTACAGGCAATGCAGGGCGCGATGGCGCGTGCCCGCCCGGCGCTCGCCTTGGCCACGAAATCGGCATCAGCCAGAAACGGGCGCGCCATCGAGACCATCGCCACCGTGCCTGCCTTGAGCAGCGCCTCGGCATGCTCGGGGGTGTTGATGCGGTTGGAGGCGATGACCGGAAGCGACACGGCTTCGGCCAGCCGCTCCGACAGCCAGGTGAAGGCGCCGCGCGGCACCGAGGTCGCGATGGTCGGCACGCGCGATTCGTGCCAGCCGATGCCGGTGTTGAACATGTTGGCGCCGGCATCCTCCACGGCGCGCGCAAGGGCCACGACCTCATCCCAGGTGCTGCCTTCGGGCACCAGGTCGATCAGCGAGATGCGAAAGATCACCATGAAATCAGCGCCGACCGCCGCGCGCACGCGGCGGATCGCCTCGACGGGCAGGCGCAGCCGGTTCTCGAGGCCGCCGCCCCAGCGATCCGAGCGGTGGTTCGTGCACGGCGCGAAGAACTGGTTGAGGAGATAGCCCTCCGAGCCCATCACCTCGACGCCGTCATAGCCGGCCTCCCGCGCCCGTGCGGCCGCTGTCGCGATATCGGCAATCTGCTTCTCGATCCCCGCCTCGTCCAGTTCCACCGGCACGAAGGGAGCGATCGGCGCCTTGACGGGCGAGGGCGCCACGCAGTCGCGCCCATAGGCGTAGCGTCCGGCATGCAGGATCTGCATGGCGATATGGCCGCCCTGCGCATGGACGGCGCTGGTCACTTCGCGATGGTGGGCGATATCCTCGGCTGTGAAGAGCCCTGCCGCGCCGGGAAACACCGCACCTTCGGCATTGGGCGCCATGCCGCCGGTGACGATCAGCCCGGCGCCGCCACGGGCGCGCTCGCGGTAGAACTCCGCCACCCGTGCCCAGTCGCCCGTTTCCTCGAGCCCGGTATGCATCGAGCCCATCATCACCCGGTTGCGCAGGGTGACCGGACCCAGATCGAGCGGGCGGAGCATGTGGGGATAGGCGCTCATCATGTCTCTTTCTGCGCGGGCGCGCGGTTTGTTCGCATGCTCTACCCCGTCCACGGTTTGGCCTTTGATACCGCCGCGAGGATGCGAGCGGGCAGGGCGGCTGTCATCCCCTACGCCGCGTCAACGGGTTTGCGATCAGATCTCGGCGCGCGGGCGGAGCGTAAAGGCGACGTCGTGAAGGGTCACGCTGTCGGGGACCGGAGCCGAGAGGATGATGTCGCACCACAGACGCGAGAGCAGACGTTCCTGAAACGGGCAATAGGCGAGGTCGAACTCGATCAACGAGCCACCCGCCGCGCGCAGCACTGCGGGGATGTCGCGCACCAGTTTTCCGGTGTTCGGGCCGAAGAGAATGTTGACCCGGGCCGAGAGCTGCGTCTGCTCCGGCGCCGTGACCACCAGCCAGAGCCCCACAAGGTGACGCTGACGCAGCGCCGCCCGCGCGCTCTGCGGCAGCGCGATGGCCAGCGAGACGAAGCTGCCGTCGAAGCCCGGCGCGTCGATGCGAAGGCCGTGGCTGG
>PWLT01000151.1 GCA_003558415.1 Hyphomicrobiales bacterium | reverse complement strand
TATGTGGGGTAAGTGGCGCACCGGGGAGGATTCGAACCCCCGACCCCGTGATTCGTAGTCACGTGCTCTATCCAGCTGAGCTACCGGTGCGCGGTGCGGGCGATCTAACGCCCCCGGCCGGGCATTGCAAGGGAAGAAATGCCGTGCGGCTCAACTCGCTTTCGCGGCGATCGGGTGATCGCCGGTGGCGGCCGATTTCGGCAGGTGGATTAGGAATTCCGTCCCCAGTTCGTCACTGCGATGCAGCTCCAGCCGCCCGCCATGGCCGCGCACCAGCTCTGCCGCGATAGCCAGTCCGAGCCCGATACCGCCTTTGCGCGCGCCGCCCTGAAACGGGGTGAAGAGATGCTCGCGCGCCTTCTCCGGCAGGCCGGGTCCGGTGTCTCCGACGCGGATCCACCAGCTGCTGTCATCCTCGCCCGCGGCGATCTCGATGGTGCCGGGCTCCTTGCTGGCCTCGATGGCCTGGCGGGCGTTGCGCACCAGATTGGAGAGCACGCGGTGGAGCTGCTCGGAATCCCCGCGGATCATCATCTGGGCGGGCACGTCGGTGACGAACTCGACCGCGCTCGCCTCGCTCGTGGCGAGGCGCTCGCTCTCGACGACATCGTCGATCAGGCCGCGCAATGCCACCCGGCTCATGCGCGGCGGGGGTTCCTCGGCCTTGCCGAAGGCCAGGGTGCTCTCGCACAGATTCACCGCGCGGGAGATCGAGCTGACGAGCTTCGGGGCCGCGCGGGCCACGGCGGGGTCGTCGCTACGCTCCAGGCGATCGGCAAAGAGCGAGGCGGTGGTGAGGATGTTGCGAAGGTCGTGGCTGATCTTGGCCACCGCACCGCCGAGCTGGGCCAGCCGCTCCTTCTGCCTGAGCGCGCCGGTGAGCTGTTTTTGCAACTGCTCCAGCGCGTCCTCGGCCTCGCGCAGCTCGCGCACGCGCGCGGTGGGGGTGATGATGCGCTGGGTGTCCTCGGGCGCTTCGGCATAGGCGGTCATGTGGTTGACGACGCGCCGGATCGGCTTGAGCATGAGGTGATGCACGGCGATGAACAGCAGCAGCGCGGTCATCACCGCGATCACGGCCGACAGGGCGAGGATGCGCAGACCGTATTCGATCATCTCGCGGCGCAGGGGTTCGGTCTCGGTGGTCACCTCGATGAGAAGCCCGGCCTCGCGAACGGGATCGCCGATGACGCGAATGACGCGGTTTTCCGGGTCGATCAACACGTTCAGCGCATCGCGGATCAGCTCGATCTGGCCGGGCTCGCGCAGGTCATAGGTGGCATGGACGGGCTGGGGGATCGGCGATGACAGCACCAGCTCGCGCAGCTCGTCGCGGCGCAGGACCACGTTGAACACCCCGGCATTGACCAGCAGCTCGTGTTCGAGATCCTCGGCGATCATGCCCTCGGTGGTCAGCAGCGCCAGCGAGGCGATCTGTGCGCGCTCGAGCCGGGTGAGCAGGTAATCCTCGCGGTAGCGCGCGACCGAAGGCACGAGGATCAGCACCTCGGCCAGCATGACGAAGATGATCGTCAGCATCAGGAAGCGCCCGGAAAGAGTGTTCACCGCCATGCCCTCGCCTTCTCGCGGGTGTTCAGGGCAAGACCTTCTGCACCGCCCCGACAACCCGCTTGAGCATAGGATTATCAAAGAGTTTGGGAGAAAAATAGGCTCCTGCGGCGCGCTTGTTGACCTCGCCCAGCGTCGGGTAGGGCAGAATCGTGTCCGCCAGCGCCCGCATCTTGAGGCCGTTGGCGATCGCCATCGACCAAACGCCGATCAGCTCGCCCGCCTGACGCCCGACAATCGTCGCGCCCACGGGGCGGCCACGCACCACCATCACCTTGACCAGCCCCGAGGTGGCGCGCTCGGCGCGTGCGCGGTCGTTATCGGCAAATGCGAAGCGCACCACGCTCACGCGCGCTGTGCCATGGGCCTGCTTCGCCTGCGCCTCGGTCAGGCCCACCTGGGCAAGTTCGGGATCGGTATAGGTGACCCATGGGATATGCCCGCCGCGTGCCTTCGCCGGCAGCCCAAGCAGGATCGACCGGATCACCACGCCCGCATGATAGCCCGCGACATGGGTGAACTGCTCGCGCCCCGTGACATCGCCGATGGCATAGACCCGCCTGTTGGAGCTGCGCAGGTCGTCGCCAACCTCGATTCCCGAACGGGTGTGGCGGATGCCGGCACGGTCGAGGTCGAGCCGCTCGATATTGGGTTTTCGCCCGGCCGCGACCAGTAGGTGCGAACCGGTGACCTGCGCGCCGCCCTTGATCGTCACGGTGATGCCGTCCGCATCGGCATGGACGGATTCGGCGAGCGCATCCTCGTGCAGCTCCAGCCCCTCGCCGCGCAGCCGGTCGAGGAGAATGGCGGAAAGCTCCGGGTCGTCGCGCCCCAGCGCCTTCATCCCCTCGATCAGGCTCACCCGGCAGCCCAGCCGAAGATGCGCCTGCGCCATTTCCATGCCGATGGGGCCGCCACCGATGATGATCAGATGTTCGGGGCGCTTGCGCAGATCGAAGATCGTCTCATTGGTGAAATGGGGAACCGCATCGAGCCCCGGAATCGGCGGCACGAGCGGTGACGAGCCGGTCGCCACCACGAAGCGCCGCGCCCGGATCACCGACTCGCCCGCCTGCACCTCGCGCGGCGCGATGAAGCGGCCGTATTCGGGGATCACGCGCACACCCAGCCCCTCGAACCGCTCGATGCTGTCATGCGGTGCGATCTGGGCGATCACGTCAGTGACGTGATCCTTGACGGCCGGAAAATCGACGCGCGCACGCGCCTCGCCCACGCCGAAGGGCGTGCCCACGCTGAAGGCATGGGCGGCATGGGCGGCGGCCAGCAGCGCCTTGGAGGGCACGCAGCCATAGTTGAGGCAATCGCCCCCCATCCGCCCGCCCTCGAGCAGGACCACCCGCGCGCCCATCTGCACCGCGCCCGCGGCCAGCGCCAGCCCGCCCGAGCCGCCGCCGATCACGCACAGATCGGTGTTGATCGTCTCCATGCTTCAGATGATCCTTTTCCTGAAAACCTTGATGATGAGCGGCAGTGCCGCGAGCGCCGCGAGCGCGAGAATGGGACCGAGGATCTGCGGCTGGAACACCACGGCGAGATCGGGTTGCTCGCCGCTCGCGATCAGCGAATCCAGCCCGGCCCCGACCGATGTAAAGGCCAGTCCGCCGGGGATGATCCCCAGGAATGTCGTCACCGCGAACCGCGCCACCGAGACGCCGAAGATCGACAGGGCGAGGTTGGTGACGAAGAACGGAAACACCGGCACCAGCCGGACCAGGAACAGCACCGGGATCTCGTTCTCGCGGATCGCCTCGCGCAGCCGGCGCAGACGCCCCTCGCGCGCGTCGATTCGCGCGCCAAGCTGTTCGCCAAAGCCCATTCGCGCGGCCAGAAACAGCAGAATCGCGCCGATGGTCGCCGAAGTCACGGTGAACAGTACGCCGGGAAAGATCCCGAACAGAAAGCCCCCGGTGATCGTGCTCAGCGCCGCACCGGGCAGCGAGAAGGTGACGATGGCAACATACGCGGCGATGAAGGCCAGCACCGCGAGCAGGTAATGCGCATCGCGAAACGCCATCAGCGCCTCGCGATTCTCGCGCAGGGTCTCGAAATTGATCACGTCGCGCAGCAGCACCATGCCCGCCAGCGCAACTGCCAGGATGATCACAATGGGAAGATGTCGCATTCGCCTCTTCCTGGTGGCTGTCGTGGTCTCATGCATCCTCTGCCTGCCCTCATCTTGCGCTATTGCATGATCTGCGCCCCATCGCTGCGATGCGTTCCAACTGTTTCATCCCCATCACGGTTCGGTGAGGGGCAGCGCACAGCGGACAGGCGGGTGCCCGGATGCGGAGATATCCCCGCGAGGGCCGAATTGACTTGCCCGCCGCGCTCGCATAGATAGCGGGCCGGATCGGAGCCCGGCCAATGAGACGTATGGAGCCGGGCAACATGTCACCAGGGAAACCAAGCAATGAAGCGCACCTTTCAACCCAGCAATCTCGTCCGCAAGCGCCGCCACGGTTTCCGTGCGCGCATGGCCACGCGGGCCGGGCGCAAGATCATCAACCTGCGCCGGGCGCAGGGCCGCAAGAAGCTTTCGGCCTGAGCCGACGACCCTCTGCCTCCCATGCGGGGCGGGTCGCGTCGCTTGCATGACCATGCCGCCGGCCCCGCCAGCAGCCGCATCCGTTGAACCCGAAGGCGCGGGTGCGCGCGATGCGCCCGAGTTGCGGCCGCTGCGGTTTCGCAGGGATTTCCTGCGCGCGGCGCGGGCCCGGCGCCACGGCACACCCGGCTTTCTGCTTCAGGCACGCCCGCGCGGCCCGGAAGAGGCCGGGGGGGGCGCGGTGCGGCTGGGCTTCACCTGTTCACGCAAGATCGGCAACGCGGTGACGCGCAATCGCGCCAAGCGGCGGCTGCGAGCGCTGGCGCGCGCTGAGATGGTGCAGCATGCCCGTCCCGGGTGGGATTATGTCCTGGTCGCGCGGCCGGGGGCGACGGTGACGCGCGATTTCGATGCCATGCGCGCCGATCTGCGCGCGGCGTTGCGGCGCGTGCATGCGCAGCGCGCCGACACGGACCGGGGGACGCGCTCATGAGCCCCGGCGCCTGGCTTCTCTCGCTACCCGTGCGGGCCTACAGGTTGCTGCTTTCGCCCTGGGTCGGGCATGGCTGTCGCTTCCAGCCGACCTGTTCGGTCTATGCCCTCGACGCGCTGGAGCGTCACGGCGCGATCCGCGGCGGATGGCTGATGCTGCGGCGCATCCTGCGCTGCAATCCCTGGGGCGGGTCGGGCTATGACCCTGTGCCGGGCAGCGATTGCGAGCACGACGCGGGCCGGCGTGAGCCTTGAGCCTGCGCTCTCCGGCAATTGGCGGTCACACTTCGACATGGCCGCCTGGCGAGGGTGACGATGCCCCGGAAGCGCCCTGCGCAACACTGAACCGGCGCCATCCACCTGCATCGGGCCGCCGTCGCCGGTAGCTTTCAGATCCGCCTTTCCCGCGCGGGCGGGGTCTGGCATAGCATGGGTATGCGAGACGATCCCTCCAACCTGCCGCCATTGCTGACAGGCGCCCCGGACAGCGCCGAGTTTCGCAAGCTGCGCAAGCGCATCATCCGCGAGACCCGCGCGGCAATCGACCAATATTCCATGGTCGAGCCCCGCGCGCGCTGGCTGGTCTGCCTTTCGGGCGGCAAGGACAGCTATACGCTGCTCGCCGCTCTGGTTGAGCTGCAATGGCGCGGGCTGCTGCCGGTGGAACTGCTCGCGTGCAACCTCGACCAGGGGCAGCCGGGCTTTCCCGCCACGGTTCTGCCCGAGTTCCTGAGCGCGCGCGAGGTGACACACCGTATCGAGTATCAGGACACCTATTCGATCGTTACCGACAAGGTGCCGCAGGGGCGAACCTATTGCGCGCTGTGCTCGCGGCTGCGTCGGGGGATCCTCTACCGCATCGCGCGCGAGGAGGGG
>PWLT01000157.1 GCA_003558415.1 Hyphomicrobiales bacterium | reverse complement strand
CCGTCGAAGACCTCCGCGATCCGGTCGTGAAACACCGGGTCGAGCACCACGAGGCCGTTCTCGCTGTCATGGATGAAGCTGCGCTGATTGAGATTGATCGACGAGATCACCGAAAGCCGCCCGTCGATCAGGAACAGCTTGCTGTGCAGCATTCGCGGGTCGGGCGCGTATTCGTACAGGGCGAACTGCCCCGCATGGCGCTCGATGAAAAGCTCGTTGAGCCGCGTGATAATGGTTCCGGCGGGGTCGGTTACCTCCCGGCGCGCGACGATCGTCACCTCAACCCCGCGCGCCGCGGCCCGCTCCAGCGCCGCACGCAGGCGGGGGGGGGGATTGAGATAGGGCGTGGCGATGCGGATGGAGCGCTCGGCCGCGTCGAACAGCTCGACCAGCCATGCCTCCTGCGCGCGCCCGTCTGCATAGGGCATCGACAGGAAATGCCGCATCCCCCGGCGCGGCGCGCCCACTTGCTCGCGCGCCATGGAGAAGGGGCGGATGACACTGCTGGGCATGTCACGATGCCAAAGCGTCGAGAGATGGGCCGCGATTGCGCGCACCGCCGCGTCCGAGCGCAACTCCACCTCAAAATCGACATAAGCGGAGAAGAAGGCGAGCGACGGCCCGCCATCGGGGTCGTAATCGCGCAGATACGCATAAGCGCTCAAGTCGCGCGGCGTATCGAAGGTAAACCCGTCATGCAGGTTGCGCCCACCCAGATGCGCGCGCGAGCGCCCCGGCTCGGGGGAGAG
This sequence comes from Hyphomicrobiales bacterium, assembly GCA_003558415.1. Classification (GTDB taxonomy): domain Bacteria; phylum Pseudomonadota; class Alphaproteobacteria; order Rhodobacterales; family Rhodobacteraceae; genus Alkalilacustris. The sequence goes on along the minus strand of PWLT01000157.1, from coordinate 4,769 downwards.
CGTGGCGAAGAGCTTGACGTGATGGGCGCGGTGGATGCGGTCGATCTGCTCCGCGATTGCCCCGATGCCGGGCGGCGTCCAGGCGAAGTTCTGCATCTGGATATTGGGATAGGTCGCCGCCAGCCCCGCGAAGAGGCGCTTCTCATCGTCGAGCATCAGGTTGTCGCTGGTCAGGATGCGCACGCTCGTGCCCCGCGCCGCGTGATAACGCAGCATCCGCGCCATGAGGTAGCCGGTGAAATCGGCACGGATGTGCAGATAGGACACATAGATCAGATCGAGCCGGGGCGCGGCGCTGAAGTCGAGCGCCATCTCTGGGTCGCCCGCATCCAGCGCTGCCTCTGAAACCGGCCGGCCGGTCAGGGCCTCGATCTTCGCGTTGAGCGCTGCGCGCCCCTCGGGCAGCAGCCGGGTAGCGGCGGTCTGGCCGAGGACGCAGCTTTGCGACATCCAGCGATCGGCGAAGAATGCACGCTCCAGCCGATCCAGCGATGCCATCGGCGGGATGGCGCAGATGTCGAAACGCGTGTCGAGCCGTGCAAGTTCGGGGGCTGCGCGCTCCTCGCGCTCGATCTCGACCACGCGCCAGCCCGCCCCCGGCGCCGCGCTTTCCACGGTGCAGCGCTGCGTGAGCGCGGGCAACTCGACATGCGCCTCGCCGCGACTGCGCGACGCCAGCTCGAAGGCCAGCGTCTCGCCCGCATCGTCCCGGCGTTCGGGTGCGTCGCGCTGGTTCAGGCGGAAACCTCCGTCGCAGCTCAACCGTACCCGCAGCCTGCGCGGCGCCACCGATTGCAGGCGCAGGGTCACCGCTTCGGCCTGCACGCCCGAAAAGCGGAACGGCGCGGAGACAGTGCCGGCCCTCCCGTCGAGGTAGAGCGTGGCCTCGGCGCGGCGCCAGGGGCGATCATATTGCAGCGATTGCGGCGCGGACAGGCCGGCAGCCGCCTTGAGCGGTGGGATGACGGGTGACTCGAGGGCCGTCGTTGCCGACTCGGCCGCCTCGTATCGCGCCCTCAGCGCCGACGAGGAGAATTCCGCCCTGGCCGTTTCCCCGGGCGCAAGACCGGCGGCACGGCGCAGACGCTCGCGTTCGGCCCCCGCCACCAACGCGCGCAGGCGGGATTCGTATTCCGCGATTACCGGCGCCGCCGCTTCGGGGATCGCCACGAACCGCGCGGCAATGTCGGCGCGCGGGCCGCAGGACGCCAACAGCATTGCCACGGCCCCGAGACCCGCCACCGCCCAGCCGCGCCGCCGCATCGCTACGCCTTCGCGCCCGACCATGCCCTGCCCCGTCTCGCCCGTCGCAACATCCTGCCCGTTGTGCCCCCTCGCTACAGCGTTGGCGCCACCGGCTCAAGTCGCTTCAGGCGCGTCGCCAGCGCACCATCGCGGCGCGGGGCAGAGCAGAGAGTTGACTGATCAACCCGGCGACGCGTCTTCCGGAGGCCGCGCCCCGACCGTGACCATGCAGGAGCGTTCTGCATCCATGGCAACGCCTCGCCTTCGGCCGAGCGCGCGCATCACCGGCGGGTGACACCGGGGCCAATCCGGCGTAGAAGCAGGGCCTTGCAAACCCGGCGCCACATCCGATGTCCGTTCGACACCTCACCGTCACCATCGCCGACGACCCGCCCGCGCGCCTCGACAAGGCGCTGGCGCGCGATGTGCCGCCCGAGGCGGCTCTGTCGCGCACGCGGCTGGCGCGGCTGATCGCCGAGGGCGCCGTGACGCGCGGGGGCGAGGTGCTCGATGATCTGCGCGCGAAGGTGGCGGCGGGCGAGACGATCACCTTGGCCATCGAACAAGCCGCCGAGCCCGAGGCGCGGCCCGAGGACATCGCGCTGCGGGTTCTCTTCGAGGATGCGGATCTGATCGTCATCGACAAGCCAGCGGGCATGGTCGTGCATCCCGCCCCGGGCTCATCGGAGGGAACGCTGGTCAACGCGCTTCTCCATCACTGCGGCGACAGCCTGTCGGGCATCGGCGGCACGCGGCGCCCGGGCATCGTTCATCGGCTCGACAAGGATACTTCGGGCGTGCTGGTGGCGGCCAAGAGCGACCGCGCCCATCACGGGCTGGCGGCGCAGTTCGAGGCGCGGCGCGTGAGCCGGCAATATCTCGGGGTCGTGCATGGCTGCCCCGATGCCGCCGACCCCCGTCTGCGCGGTCTGCGGGGTGTGAGCTTCGAGGGGGCGACGCTGAAGATCACGACGCAGCTTGCGCGTCATCGCAGCGACCGCCAGCGCCAGGCGGTGACCTTCCAGGGCGGGCGCCATGCGGTGACGCGGGTGCGGGTGCTCGAAAGCTTCGGCCTGCCCCCAGCGGCGGCGCTGGTCGAATGCCGGCTGGAGACCGGGCGAACCCACCAGATCCGCGTGCATCTCGCGCATTGCGGGCACGCGCTGATCGGCGATCCAGTCTATGGCGGGCGGCGCCAGCCCTCGCGCAAGGCGCTGGGCGAGGCGGCGGCGGAAGCGGCGTCGGAATTTGCACGGCAGGCCCTGCACGCGGCCACGCTGGGCTTTGCCCACCCGGTCAGCGGCGAATGGCTGGAGTTCTCCGCCCCGCCTCCGTCGGACATGGAGGCGCTTCTTGCGGCGCTGCGCGGTACAAGCGGCATGAAATCGCCGTGACCGCGCTGAAATCGACTGGAAAGCCGGCGCGCCATTCTTCATGCTTTCTTCAAAGCTTGGCGCCATGATAGCGCGCCTTGAATGCAACACGGTATGAGGGGAACAGGTCGACCCGTCCAATCGGGCGGCCGGACAGGCCCCGTCGAGCAGAGGTGGACGACATGAGCGATTTCGCCAATCTTCCGGCCCCGTCCCCGGAGCAGGGGCTCAACCGCTACCTGCAGGAAATCCGCAAGTTTCCGATGCTGGAGCCGGAAGAGGAATACATGCTGGCCAAGCGCTGGGTGGACCATCAGGACACCGAAGCCGCACACAAGCTGGTCACCAGCCATCTGCGGCTCGCCGCCAAGATCGCGATGGGCTATCGCGGCTACGGGCTGCCCACGGCCGAGGTGATCTCGGAAGCCAATGTGGGACTGATGCAGGCGGTCAAGCGCTTCGACCCCGAAAAGGGGTTCCGGCTGGCGACCTATGCGATGTGGTGGATCCGCGCCTCGATCCAGGAATACATCCTGCGCTCCTGGTCACTGGTCAAGCTGGGCACCACATCGGCGCAGAAGAAGCTCTTTTTCAACCTGCGCAAGGCCAAGTCCAAGATCGGCGCGCTTGAAGACGGCGACCTGCGCCCCGAAAACGTCAAGCAGATCGCGCATGACCTCAACGTCACCGAGGACGAGGTGATCGCCATGAACCGGCGCATGTCGGGCGGCGATGCCTCGCTCAACGCGACCATCGGCTCGGAGGGTGATTCGGTGACCTCCTGGCAGGACTGGCTCGAGGATGAGGGCGCCAACCAGGCCGAGGATTACGCCGACCGCGACGAGCTTGAAATCCGCCGCGCGCTTCTGACCGAGGCAATGGACGTGCTCAATGACCGCGAAAAGGACATCCTCACGCAAAGGCGCCTGCGCGACGACCCCGTGACGCTGGAGGAGCTTTCCAACCGCTACGAGGTCAGCCGCGAGCGCATCCGCCAGATCGAGGTGCGCGCCTTCGAAAAACTTCAGCAGCGCATGCGCAGCCTCGCCAAGGAAAAGGGCCTCGGGGTCCCTGCCTGAGGGCCGCCACCCGCAACCCGCACTTGGCCCGTGGCAATCGCCACCCGATCGGCTACCCTGCCCGCATAGGCGGACAGGGAGGCTGCTATGCGCGAACGAGCGATCCGATGGGGCGTGATGGGGGCGGCGGACATCGCGCGCACGGCCCTGTGCCCGGCGATCCAGAACGCAGAGCACGCAGTTCTGACGGCACTTGCAACCTCCGCGCCGGAGAAGGCGGCGCGTTTCACCGCCCGACACCCCGGTTTGCGCGTGCACGAGGGGTATGACACCCTGCTCGCCGACCCGGAAATCGATGCCATCTACATCCCCCTGCCCAACCATCTGCATGTGGAGTGGACCGAGCGGGCGCTGAACGCGGGCAAGCATGTGCTGTGCGAAAAACCCATCGCCCTGCGCGCCGATCAGATCGACCGGCTCATCGCCCTGCGCGATCAGACCGGGCTGCTGGCGGCCGAGGCCACAATGGTGGTGCATCATCCGCAATGGCACCGCGTGCGCGAGCTGCTCGCCGACGGGGCGATCGGGCCGCTGCGCCAGGTTCAGGGCAGCTTCACCTATCGCAACCTCGATCCCGAGGACATACGCAACCGCGCTGAGTTCGGCGGTGGCGGGCTGCGCGACATCGGGGTCTACCCCAGTGTCACGACCCGATTCGCCACCGGGGCCGAGCCAGAGCGCATCGCCGCGCAGATCGAATGGGAAAACGGCGTCGATACCGCCGCGCGGGTATGGGCGGATTTCCCCGGATTCTCGCTGTCGTTCTACTGCGGCATGCGGCTGCTGCGCCGCCAGGAGATGGTGTTCCACGGCGAGCGCGGATGGCTGCGCCTCAGCGCGCCCTTCAATGCCGGCGTCTATGGCGAAGCGGACATCGAGTGGCAGCGCGACGATGGCACCGCGCAGATCGAGCGTTTTCCCGCCATCGACCAGTATCAACTCATGATCGAAGCCTTCGGCGCCGCACTGCGTGGCGAGCGGGAATTCGCCTGCCCGCTCGAATTCTCGCGCGGCAATCAGGCGATGATCGACGCGATCTTCGACGCCGGCGCGAAAGGGTGATCGCGAGCGG
>PWLT01000287.1 GCA_003558415.1 Hyphomicrobiales bacterium | reverse complement strand
GGCGAGTACCCCGAGCACCGCCGCAGAGATCCCGCCAAGCCCGAAGGCCAGCCCGAAGAATATCCCCGCGATCATCCCGACGCGGCCGGGCACGAGTTCCTGCGCAAAGACCACGATCGCCGGGAAGGACGAGGCGAGAATCACCCCGATCACCGCCGACAGGATCCCCGTCCACAGAAGATCGACATGCGGCAAGAGCAGCGTGAAGGGCAGCACGCCCAGGATCGACACCCAGATCACCGACAGCGTGCCGATCCGGTCGCCGATGGGGCCGCCCAGCGCCACGCCCAGCGCCATGGCCCCGAGAAAGACGAACAGCATGATCTGCGACTGCTGGGTGGTCAACTCGAAGCGCTCGATCAGGAAGAAGGTGTAGTAGCTGGTGACGGACGCGGTGTAGCTGTTCTTGGTGAAGACCAGCAGCGCCAGCACCACGATGGCGAGCACGACGCGCTTGCGCGGCAGCGGAAGGGCACGGCTCGGCTGTGCCCGTCCTGCATTGGCACGGCGCCAGCGCCCGTACCAGGCCCCCACCTGCCACAGGATGATCATCCCCAGAAGCGCCGCGAGCGAGAACCACGCGATTGATGGACGCCCCAGCGGCACCACGATGAAGGCCGCCAGCAGCGGGCCGATTGCGGTGCCGAAATTGCCGCCCACCTGAAACAGCGATTGCGCTGTACCGAAGCGCCCGCCCGAGGCCAGTCGCGCCACGCGCGAGGCTTCGGGGTGGAACACCGCCGAGCCCAGCCCGATCAGCATCGCGCCACCCAGCAGCAGCGGGTAGCTCGTCGCCGTGGCCAAGAGCACCAGCCCCGCCATGGTGGATCCCATTCCGATGGGCAGTGATTGCGGAAACGGGCGCTTGTCGGTGGCCAGCCCGATCAGCGGCTGCAGCAGCGAGGCGGTGACCTGAAAGGCGAAGGTCATCAGCCCGATCTGCCAGAAGCTCAGCGCGAACTCCTCGCGCAGCAGCGGATAGATGGCAGCAAGCAGCGACTGCATCACGTCGTTGAGCATGTGGCAGATGCTTACCGCAAAGATGACCAGATAGGTGGTCTCGCGTGCCTGTTGCGTGCCTGGTGTGCTGCTCATGGCGTCCTCATCTGGCCGCGCATTCGGGGGCGGCAGGATCGGGACAGACTGGACGATCTTTTCGGCGAGGGCCAGTGCGCGCGGGCAGGATTCCGCCGCGCGGATCGATTGACAGCGACCGCCACCTGTCGGACCTTATGGCCCGGACAGGCCGGAGGCAGGGCAATGAAACTCGAACCGAGCGGGGACGGCTTCACCATCGATGCGAATGATCTGGCGCCGCTGCTCGATCTGAGCCCCGAAGAGGCGCGCGATCTGATGCGCGCGGGCCGGATCACCAGCCTGGTCGAACGCGGCGAGGGCGAGGATGCGGGCCGCTACCGCGTCACCTTCCGCCACGGCACGCTGCGCCTGCGGCTGATCGTCGATCACCAGGGCGAGGTGCTCAAGCGCAGCCGCGTGGATGCCCGCCCGCGTTGAACCTCAGTCCAGTGTCACAAGGGCGTGGCGCTTCTTGCCGGCGGTCAGCTTGACCGGGGTGGCCAGCCGCGCGGCATCGAGCATCAGCCCCGCATCGTCGAGCGCGGCATCATCGAGCCGCGCGCCGCCCTCGGCGATCAGGCGCTTGGCCTCCTTGCCCGACTTCACAAGCCCCGCACGCACGAAGAGCTGAGCCACCGAAATCCCCGCGCCGATCTCTTCGCGGCTCAGCGCCAGAGTCGGCAGAGCCTCGCCTGCGCCGCCCTGTTCGAAGACCTCGCGCGCCGTGGCCTCGGCAGAGGCCGCCGCCTCGGCACCGTGGCACAGCGTGGTCACCTCATTGGCCAGCCGGATCTTGGCGGCGTTGATCTCCGCGCCGTCGAGCGCGCCGAGGCGCTCGCATTCCTCCAGTGGAAGTTCTGTATAGAGCCGCAGGAAGCGGCCCACATCGGCGTCGTTGGTGTTGCGCCAGAACTGCCAGAACTCGTAGGGGCTGAGCATGTCGGAATTGAGCCACACCGCCCCGCCGGCGGATTTGCCCATCTTGCGCCCGTCGGAAGTGGTCAGCAGCGGCGAGGTCAGGCCGAAAACCTCGGCCCCGTCCACGCGGCGGGTCAGGTCGATGCCGTTGACGATGTTGCCCCACTGATCCGAGCCGCCCATCTGCAACCGGCAGCCGTGGCGGCGATAAAGCTCCAGAAAGTCATAGGCCTGGAGGATCATGTAGTTGAATTCGAGGAAGCTCAGCGACTGCTCGCGATCGATGCGCGACTTGACCGATTCGAAGGACAGCATCCGGTTGACCGAGAAATGCCGCCCGATATCGCGCAGGAATTCGAGATAGTTCAGATCGTCGAGCCATTCGGCATTGTCCAGCAGGATCGCGTCAGTCGGGCCGTCGCCGAAGCTCAGATACTTGGCGAAGACCTGCTTCATGCCCGATATGTTGGCCGCGATCTGATCAGGGCCGAGCAGCGGGCGTTCCTCGGAGCGGAAGGAGGGATCACCCACCTTCGTGGTGCCGCCACCCATCAGCACGATCGGCTTGTGCCCGCATTTCTGCAGCCAGCGCAGCATCATCACGTTGAGCAGATGGCCCACATGCAGCGAGGCCGCGGTGGCGTCATAGCCGATATAGGCGGGCACCACGCCGGCCACCAGCGCCTCGTCGAGTCCCTGATAATCCGAGCAATCGGCCAGATAGCCGCGCTCCATCATCACGCGCATGAAGTCGGATTTCGGGTGGTAGGTCATTCGCGCATCGTCCATGCTGGGCCTCGACATGCCGTCTATATCGGCGCGCGCAGGCAAGGGAAAGGCCATGCGGAAATCACCGCCGCAGCAGGCGCCGCTCTGGGCGCTGGGTGCGATGTCGGGCACCTCGCTCGACGGGGTGGATGCGGCCATGATCCGCACCGACGGGGTGAGCATCCTCGAGTTCGGCGCGAGCGCCTACCGCCCCTACAGCACGTCCGAGCGCAAGGTGCTGCGTGCCGCGCTGGGGCGCTGGCCGGGCGAGGCGGGAGTGGCCGAGGCCGCCGAGCTTGTCGAGACCGCCCATGCGGAACTGCTCTCGCGTTTCGAGGGCGCGGATCTGGTGGGCTTTCACGGGCAAACGCTTGCGCATGACCCGCGCGGACGCGGTACGCATCAGGCGGGCGACGGGTCGATACTGGCCGAGGTACTGGGGCTGCCGGTGGTATGGGATTTCCGCTCCGCCGATGTCGCGCTGGGCGGGCAGGGGGCGCCGCTGGCGCCGTTTTTCCATTTCGCCTGTGCGCGCCATATCCGGGCGCCGGCGCCGATTGCCTTTCTCAATCTGGGCGGGGTGGGCAATCTGACCTGGGTGGATCCGATGGCACAGGCGCCCGAGGTCCCTGGCGCGCTGCTGGCCTTCGATACCGGCCCGGCCAATGCACCGATGGACGATCTGATCGCCGAGCGGCGCGGTGCGGCGCGTGACGAGGGCGGCGCGCTTGCCGCCACGGGTCGCGTGGACGAAGCCGTGCTCGACGCGGCGATGGCGCGCCCCTACCTGCGCCGCATCCCGCCCAAGTCGCTGGACCGGGGCGATTTCGGCGATCTGGCGCGCGCCGTTGCGCATCTGGGTGATGCCGATGCGCTTGCCACGCTGGCGGCGATTTCCGCGGCCTGCGTGGCGGATGGCGCCGCGCATTTCCCCGTGCCGCCCGCACAGCTGCTGGTCGCGGGGGGCGGGCGGCACAACGCGACGCTGATGGCGATGATTGCGCAACGCATGACCTGCCCCGTCGCCCCGGTCGAGCAAGCCGGCCTGGACGGGGACATGCTGGAGGCGCAGGCCTTCGCCTATCTCGCGGCGCGGGTTTTCAGGGGCATGGTCACCTCCTGCCCCGGGACCACGGGCGTCGCCGCGGGGGTGGGCGGCGGGCAGGTCAGCCAGCCCGCCAAGCGCGGCGCTGAGGATACGGGCTGAGGCGAGTTGTGCGACCTGCGCATAGGTCGATGATTCGCCTGCGAATTTTGTCATTGTCGACAGAACGGCACCTCTTGGTGCCGATATTCACGATTGTATCACCTGCGTGAACTATGGTCGCAGGCGATTTCCAGGCGCCGTGCCAATGCGGATCGTCGCAGGGTTGTTTCCAAGGTGTAGACAATCAATGCATCCGGAAATTCCCCATCATTCGAAGCTGGTCTACATGTTTAAGATAAATCATGAAAAATTTGCGCCACATTTCCGCTCTCGCGGCAAGTTTGGTTTCCCGGCGTGAACAGGTATACAACCATAGATTGCGCATCGATCTTCTGAATTGTCGGGATTGGGCGTCCAGGCCAGCAAGAGGCTGGAATTTGGCCTTTGCAACAAACGGAGCAGAAAGTACACATTGAATGTACATGGGTTAAAGGGCCGTGGGGGCGGTCGGAATCCACACAGAGCTGCTGTTCAAGGCAACAGTCAAGTCAACAGCGCGCGTGCGGTCCGATATGTCGGCGGCGCGCCCGGAGCGGGCGCCCGCGGTCACGGCCGACGATAAGGTGGCCCGGTTTCTTGCGGGTCGGTACGCGCGCCGCAATGGGGGCAGGGTCTCCATTTGCGGAACGTAACTCGGCGGTATTGGCCGATATGGGAGTCGGAATAATGGGTGCGGACAGAACAGACGGTTCGAATGGTGATGGAGCAGAGGCCCGGCTTGCCGCCTTGTATGGTGACGGCAGCGCGCCGCAGACCGACGATGACACGGACGGGGCGGCAACGGCTTCCATGGGAGGCGGCTCCAGCGGCGAGACGCTGATCGGCACGCCCGGCGACGACACCATCATCGGCACCAAGGGCGACGATCTGATCAAGGGCGGTGCGGGCGACGATCTGCTCAAGGGAGTCGCCGGCAACAACACCATCTTCGGCGGCGATGGGAACGACACCATCTATGGCGGCAAGGGCGACGACAAGATTTTTACCGGAGACGGCGAGAACAAGGTCTATGCCGGTGCCGGCAACGACACCATCTTTGCGACGCCGGGCGACACCATCGACGGCGGCGATGGATTCGACACGCTCTACCTGAAGGGGCAGTTGGGCAATATCGACGACATCCACATCACCAGTTCGACGACGAACAAGGATGGCTCAGTCTCGAAGGACGGCTACATCACCTTCGGGGACGGATCGCCCAAGCTCAAGTTCATCTCGATCGAGAAGATCATCCCCTGCTTCACGCCGGGCACCGCGATCGCAACGCCCCAGGGCGAGCGGCCGGTGGAATCGCTGCGCGAGGGCGACAAGATCATCACCCGCGACAACGGCATTCAGGAGATCCGCTGGATCGGTCAGCGCGAGATGAGCTGGAACGGCCTTGCCGCCAGCCCGCATCTCAAGCCGATCCTGGTCGAGAAGGGCGCGCTCGGCAACGGGTTGCCCGAACGCGACATGCTGGTCTCGCCCCAGCACCGGCTTCTGGTGGCCAATGAGCGCACGGCGCTGTATTTCGAGGAGCACGAGGTGCTCGTCGCGGCCAAGCATCTGCT
>PWLT01000311.1 GCA_003558415.1 Hyphomicrobiales bacterium | reverse complement strand
TGTAGCGATGGACCCAATCGCGCAACGTCTGCCGATCCATCCCACAGCTCTCGGCGGCGGTCTTGCGGTCCGCTCCCTCCAGCACCAGCGCGAGCGCGAGCATCCGCCGCGCCGCCTTGGCATCCTTCGCCTTCGAAGCCGCCGCCCGCAGCTCGCGCGCCGACAAATCCGTCCGTGTGATCGCAACCGCCATCGAAACCTCCATGCTTCGGTGGCAGGGAATCACAGCGGCGAGCCGAAGGGAATCCCGCGCGAGTCACAGACCGAGGCCGTTGGTATGAGTCCGATTCAACGCAACACGCTATATTCGTGCGGCAGGCTCGACTCAGCACCCCGTGACGGACAAGATCGAGAGCGCAGCCGAGGAAATCGAGATCGTCGGCAAGGCGCTATGGTATCGAACCACTTGAAGCGGGTACCATCTGCGTTCGTCTTGTCTCCCGACCTGATGGGGTACATGCGCGACCAGAACGATGCTGTCGCCATACACCGCGGAATGTCGGAGAGGGGCTTGTTACGCTCAGACGGGTGGGATGTGTGCTTGAACGGGCGCGATTTCCGCCACCTCAAACAGCGCAGGCCATTGGTTCAAAACGAAACATGCGCGCCAACTGGAGCGGGTGAAGGGAATCGAACCCTCGTCGTCAGCTTGGGAAGCTGCTGCTCTACCATTGAGCTACACCCGCTTAGCAGCCGCAAGACCTAGCCAAAGTCGGCACGTCGGTCAAGCGGCTGCAACGCTCAGTTTGCCTGGTTGGCTTCGTTCACCGCGTCAAAACCCGCGCTGAACCCCATCAGCGAGATACTCAGGTTCACCTGCTGGTCGGGCGCGGCTGCCGGCACGATCGTCAGCGTCGCCTCGGCGCCGCGGCGGAATTCCGCAACCTCTTCCTCGGTGAAACCCACACGCGCCACACAGCCGATCGCGCTACACCAAGTAAAGGGATAGCGCCTGACCGCACCGCCGTCGACGCTCATCGCGATCTGCTGGGTCAGCAGCGTTTCAAGCGGCGTGATGATGGTCGCACCCGCGACGGCCTCGCCGCCCTCTGGCAGCCCGAACTTGCTGATCTCGGCGACCGAGTTGCCCTCCTCGTCCTGAAGCAGTTGGAAGAGCTGGCAGGGGTCGGAGCCGTCCTCGACGCGAACGCAGCGCATCTCCCAGTCCTGAAAGACTTCCTCGACATAGGTCTCGCCCATGCCGTCGCCCTGGACTTCCTCACCCAGCGCGAGCCCGTCGCCGCTGATCGGATCGCCCTGAACGATCTCGCCATTGTCGTCCTGTGCGATGGCCGCGCCTGCCAGAAGCAGCAGCGCGGCACTGATCGAAAGTGTTCTGCCGAAGGTGTTCATGTTCGTTTCGACCCTGTTGTCAGCCTGTGTTCCGCATGCCATCTAGCACGGAAGGCAAACGGTGTCAGTGGAGATTTGCGTGATCGGCGCGCCGCTGCCGGGCCATCCCGACAGTCACGAAAAAAGGGCCGAGTGCACGGCCCTTTCTCCAGTTTGGCTCCCTGTCGGACCGGCCGACTTCGTAATTGGGGGAACGCTACGGACTCAAATTCGCTGCGTCAACAGCTATTCTCACGAATCCGTGCGCGCAACAAAAATGGCCGCGCCTCGGAGGGCGCGGCCAGTCTGACAGGGAGGAAGTCTGTTCCGCGGACTGCCATTCCGCGGGTAACGATCAGAATGACACGCCCTGGTTAACATCGGGTTCGCGAATCCACTCGCGCGCTTGGATCGGGCGACCAGAGGCTCCGCCCGCGTCAGGGCGCGCCGCCGGTTCGGCGGATCAGGATCCGGGTCACCCGGTTTTCCTCGCGCCCGCGGATCTCGAAGCGGCAGCCGTGAAACTCGAATATCTGCCCGACGGCGGGGATGGTCTGCGCCTCGTGAATCACCAGCCCGGCAACGGTGTTGGCCTCGTCATCGGGCAGGTCCCAATCGGTCTCGCGGTTGAGGTCACGGATCGTCATCGCACCGTCGACGAGCAGGTCGCCATTCTCGAGCCACTCGATCGGGTGCTTGGTGCGGATGTCGAACTCGTCCTCGATCTCGCCGACGATTTCCTCGATGATGTCCTCGAGCGTGATCAGCCCGTGCAGGGCGCCGTATTCGTCGACCACCAGCGCGAAGTGACGGCGCTGATTGAGGAACTGGCGCATCTGCTCGTCAAGCGGTGTCGTCTCGGGGACGAAATAGGGCGGGCGCGCGATGTCGAGAACCTGCAGATCCTCGGTGCCAGCACCCTTTCCCTCGGCGCGCATGCGCCGGTTCAGTTCGCGCAGGAGGTCGCGGATATGGACCACGCCGACGATGTTCTCGGGCTCACCCTGAAACACCGGAAGCCGGGTATGGGTGGAGTTCACGACCTTCTCGATGATTTCCTCGGGCGGCGCGTCGGCGTCGATCATCTCGATCCCGCTGCGGTGACGCATGATCTCCTCGACGGTGCGCTCGCCCAGATCGAGCGCGCCGAGGATGCGGTCGCGATGCTCGCGCTCGACCGCGCCCTCGTTATGGCCCAGCGTGATCGCGCCGGCGATCTCCTCGCGAATCGAGAGGATATGGCTGTCGGGGTCGGCGCGCACACCGAACAGCCGCAACATTCCGCGTACCAGCACACGCACCGCTGCGACCACGGGCGAGAACAGAATCACCACCAGCCGGATCGGGCGTGCCACGCGGGCAGCGGCGGTTTCGGGGTTGGTTATGGCGTAGGTCTTGGGCAGCACCTCGGCGAAGATCAGCACCAGCAGCGTCATCACCAGCGTCGCGAGCGCCACGCCGGATTCCCCGAAGAGCCTTGTGAAGAGCGCGGTCGCCAGCGATGCGGCAAGGATGTTGACCAGATTGTTGCCCAGAAGGATCGCGCCGATGAGCCGCTCGCCATCCTCGGTCAGCTTCAGCGCCACGGCCGCGGCACGCGATCCCTTGTCGGCCTGGGCGCTCAGCTTACCGCGCGAGGAGGCCGTCAGCGCCGTCTCGCTTCCCGAAAAGAAGGCCGAGAACAGCAGAAGCGCCAGGATTGCCGCGACGCTCAGCCAGAACGCGGTGTCGAGCAGGGGGGCAAGGGTGTCCATCAAGTCATTCCCGGTGTTGCCCCGTTATGGAGCGCGCTCCGGGCCAGATCAAGCGGACAGCCCGTAATGATGTGTCGCCCGTCATGCTTGGCTTGCGCTATCAAGGGGCGCGCGCCGGGCGATTGGGGCGTGTTGCGTGTGATCGGACTCGTCATGTTCCGAACAGGCAGGGCATGTGGCAGCCCGAGCTGGGCGCGAATGTGCCCACCGTCGTGCCGGAGGCACGCCTGCGGCGTGACGGGGCGGGCGGGCGCATGCCCGGACCGCGAGCGGCCCGGGCGGCATGTAACCGATCATACGCAACACGCGATGGCAGCTCGCACCTTTGCGCATGGGCATTATTGCGGGCCTTCCTCGGGGTCCGTCCCGGGCGGCGGACCCGCCAACGGGTGGTGTTCGAGCACGAGGTCGCGCAGCCGCGCGTCGAGCACATGGGTATAGATTTCGGTGCTCGATATGTCGGCATGTCCCAGCAACGTCTGGATCACGCGCAGATCCGCCCCGCCCGAGAGCAGATGCGTGGCAAAGGCGTGGCGAAGCCGGTGCGGGGTCACCATCGAGGGGTCGAGCCCCGCCGCAAGGGCGATCTCCTTGATCAAGCCGTGGAAGCGGTGGCGGGTGAGGTGCCCGGCCTGCCCGCGGGAAGGAAAGAGGAAGCGCGACGCCGCCGCCCCGTCGCGGCGCGCGCGTTCCTGCTGTGCGTCGCGAATCGTCAGCCAGTCGGCGAGCGCGGCGCGCGCAGGGCGCGACAGGGGGACCATCCGCTCACGTCCGCCCTTGCCTCGCACCAGCAGCATCCTCGGGTCGCCGCGCGCCGCCGCGTCGGGCAGCGAGACAAGCTCCGACACCCGAAGGCCGGTCGCATAGAGCAACTCCATCAGACAGGTGTTGCGCGCCCGTTCAATGGGGTTGCGGCCGTGGTCGCGCGCGCGTGCCAGAAGCCGCTCCACCTGGCCCTCGTCAAGCGTGCCGGGAAGGCGCGCGGGCAGGGCGGGGCCGCTGATCTGCAGGGCCGGGTTATCTGTACGCCAGCCCTCCTCGTAGGCGAATCGATAGAACTGCCGGATCGAGGAGAGCCGCCGCGCGCGCGTCGTCGCGGCCAGACCCTGCGCCTCGCAATCGATCAGGTAGTGCTCCACCTCGTCGCGCCCGGCCCGCTTGAGCGTACCGCCGCGGCGTTCGAGCCAGGCCAGAAAATCCTTGAGGTCGCGCCCATAGGCCAGACAGGTATTGCGCGCCGCGTCACGTTCACCGGACTGGGCTTCGAGGAAGGCCGATATCCAGTTTTCCGACATGCTCAGCCGCGCCGGTCAAGGAGCATCAGCTCCAATGCGGCGCGCCGCGCGATGTGCTCGAGCCCGGCGCCGCGCAGCGTCGCGATCCCCTCGCTGACGCCGCGCAGATCGCCCGCCGCAGCGGCATCCAGCGCGGCAATCGCGGCGAGCACCTCCAGCCCGAGCGATTGCTCCTCATCACCGATCCCCCACTCCGTGACAGGATCGGTGAACCCCGCGCGCACCGCCTCGGCCAGCGCACCGGACGCGGGTGTTTGCGGCGCAAGCTCTCCCAGCGCGAGCGCGACAAGGAAACGCTCCTGCGCGTCATCGCTTTCATGCCCGGAGGCGACCTCTTCAAAGCCCTCGCTCAGAAGCCCCGCACGAAAGGCCAGCTTCGCTGCCTCTTGCGGCAGCGCAAGGCGTTGCAGCCGTTCCGCATAGAGCCGCGCCAGCACGGTTTCGAGCTCCACCTGCGCCATCTGTTCCCAGGCGGGGGGCAGAGCGGAAGCCACCGCATCGACATCGCCCTCGGTCAAAGCCCGGTCGAGCCGCTGCACCGCCGCAACCCGCTCCCAGACCCCTCCTGAAGCCGCCGGCGCCCGTTCGGTATAAAGTCCCAGCAGGCGATTGGGCGATAAAGCCCCGGCACGCGTCAACCGCTCCGCCGCCTCGATCTGGGCCTTCCAGCCAGCATTTCGTCCCAGATCGACCTGCGCGAATGCCAGCGGCATGCTGCGGGTGGGCGGCGGCTCGCCGATCGCCTCCAGCATCCGCCACAGCAGCGGCGAGGGGCGCGCCAGCGGGGGCATGGGGTCGGCATCCTCGAACAGCGCGGGGTCTAAGAACCGCGCGAGCACTTCCTCTTCTTCGGCAGTCAACTGGCCAAGCGCCTCGGCGCTGCGCAGCGTCACCACGGCAGCCGACCAGTCGCCGCCGCGCGCGATGCAGAAGATGCGCGCCGGGTAGCTCGTTTCGAGCCGAGGCCGGGCGCGCAGCGCCTCGCAGGGGCGTTGTTCCTGCCCCAGAAGCAGCGCGATATCGAACCAGCGGCGGAACACTTCCGGATCGCCGGTATCGACCATCTCGATCATCGCCAATGCCTGATCGAGCGCGCCGAAATCGAGCAGCTTGTCGATGCGTGCGAGGAAATAATCCCCGCGCTCGTCCTCGCCGCCGACCGGCGGGTCGAGTTCGCTCAACAGGATGGT
>PWLT01000002.1 GCA_003558415.1 Hyphomicrobiales bacterium | reverse complement strand
ATTTCACGTCATCGGCATAGATCTCGAGCTCGGGCTTGGCGAGGAACTGCGCCTTCTCGTCGAGCAGCAGCGACTGGCTGATCTGGTAGCCATCGGTGCGCTGGGCAGAGGGATGCACGAGGATCTTGCCCTGAAAGACACCGACCGCCCCGGCGCGCAGAACCTTCTTGAAGACCTGTCGGCTCTCGCAGTTCTCGGCGGCATGGGCGATGAAGACGGTATCATCCTGATGGAAATCGCCCTCTCCCACACAGGCGCCGGCGATATGGGCCACCCCGTCGCGGCCGATCATCTGGATCATCGCCTCGTTGCGGGTAAGCTTGCCGTTCACGGTCAGGGTGAAGGACTTGAAGGCAGCCCCCTCTCCGACGCGCGCGAAGAGATGCGTGACCGAGCGGCGCTCATGGTCGCGCCCCTGCGCGCGCACATGGTGAAAGCGCGCGCCATCGGCCACCTCCACCTCCATCACCGTGTTGAACCGCGCCGCGGCGGGGCCGTTCTCCAGCACGGTGAGCTCGGCGCCCTCTTCGAGCCGGATGCAGTGATGCAGCATCGCATCCGCACCCACCGCGCTGCGCTGGTAGATCAGCGACACAGGCCGCGCCGCCTTTCCCGTGGCGCGGATCAGCACGCCCTCGCGCGCCAGCGCGGTGTTGAGCGTCGCCAGCGTGCGCGCAACCGGCGTCTGGCATTGCTCCTCGAGCCGGCCATAGATCTCCTTGGCCCAGTGAATGTCGCGCCCCGCCGCGTCCGAAAGCATTTCGATCTCGACACCCGCGAGCGCGGGATCGTCCGAGGCCTTTGCATCGAACACGCCATCCACGAAGACCAGCTTCACGCGGTCGATGTCGTGAAACACCAGCGGCTCCCCGGCGCTGTCGAACAGCGCCGCCGCCTCGGCATCGGGGGCAACCAGCGAGTCGGGGCGAGTGAATTTCCAGTACTCGTCACGCCGGTCGGGCAGCCCGGCGGCGCGCAGCCGCTCCAGCGCATCCTCGCGCGCCGACGCGATCCAGCGCCCGCCCTGAGGGATCTCGACCCCCTCAAGCCGGCTCTCGGCCGCCTCGCGCCGGGCGGCCAGCAAGGTTTCCTTGCGCAATGCCATCACGCCCCCTCCGCGAGAAGATCCGCGTAGCCGTGCTCCTCGACCTCGAGCGCCAGTTCGGGGCCGCCGGATTTGATGATCCGGCCCTCGGACATGATGTGCACCACATCGGGTTTGATGTGGTTGAGCAGCCGCTGATAGTGGGTGATCACCAGAAAGCCGCGATTGGCGTCGCGCAGCGCGTTCACCCCTTCGGCCACGAGCTTCATCGCGTCCACGTCGAGCCCCGAATCGGTCTCGTCGAGGATGCACATCTTGGGCTCGAGCATCGCCATCTGCAGGATCTCGTTGCGCTTCTTCTCGCCGCCCGAGAAGCCGGTATTGACCGGACGCTTGAGCATCTCGGGCTCGATCTTGAGCGATTTCGCCTTCTCGCGCACGAGCTTGAGGAAATCGCCCGAGGACATCTCATCCTGCCCGCGCGCCTTGCGCTGGGCGTTCACCGCGGTGCGCATGAAGGTCATGTTGCCCACACCAGGTATCTCGACGGGATACTGAAACGCCAGGAACATGCCCGCCGCGGCCCGCTCCTCGGGCTCCATCTCGAGGATGTCCTCACCCTCCAGCGTCACCGTCCCTTCGGTGACCTCGTAGCCGTCGCGGCCCGAGAGCACATAGGCCAGCGTCGACTTGCCCGAGCCGTTGGGCCCCATGATCGCATGGACCTTCCCGGCCTCGACCGTCAGATCCACGCCCTTGAGGATCTTGATCTCCGCGTCGTCTTCGAGCTGCGCGTGCAGGTTCTTGATTTCCAGCATGTATGTCATTCCCGTTCTTGCTCGCCCCGCCCTTGATGCGGGGGCAGTTGTCTCAAATCCGGAAGGTCCGGCCGGGCGGCCGACTCCGCCCCGTCAGCCCACCGAGCCCTCGAGCGAGATCGCCACCAGGCTCTGCGCCTCCATCGCGAATTCCATCGGCAGGGCCTGCAGCACATCCTTGCAAAAGCCGTTGACGACGAGCGCCACGGCCTCCTCCTCGTCCATGCCGCGTTGGCGGCAATAGAAGAGCTGGTCGTCATCGACCTTGGAGGTCGTCGCCTCGTGCTCGACGCGCGAGGTCGCGTTCTTCACCTCGATATAGGGCACGGTATGCGCGCCGCATTTGTCGCCGATCAGCAGGCTGTCGCACTGGGTATAGTTGCGCGAATCCGCCGCCTTGGGATGCATCGAGACAAGCCCGCGATAGGTATTCTGCGCGTGGCCCGCGCTGATGCCCTTGGAGACGATGCGGCTTTTCGTGTTGCGGCCCAGATGGATCATCTTGGTGCCGGTATCGGCCTGCTGCCAGTTATTGGTGATGGCGATCGAGTAGAACTCCCCCTGCGTGTCGTTGCCGCGCAGGATGCAGGAGGGGTATTTCCAGGTGATCGCGCTACCCGTCTCCACCTGCGTCCACATCACCTTGGCACGGTCCTCGCGACAATCGGCGCGCTTGGTGACGAAGTTGTAGATGCCGCCCACGCCCTCCTCGTCACCGGGATACCAGTTCTGCACCGTGGAGTATTTCACCTCGGCATCTTCGAGCGCCACGATCTCGACCACGGCGGCGTGAAGCTGCGTGGTGTCGCGCTTGGGCGCGGTGCAGCCCTCAAGGTAGCTCACATAGGATCCCTTGTCGGCGATGATCAGCGTGCGTTCGAACTGGCCGGTATTTTCCGCATTGATGCGGAAATAGGTGGACAGCTCCATCGGGCAGCGCACGCCGGGCGGCACATAGACAAAGGAGCCGTCGGTGAACACCGCGGAGTTGAGCCCGGCGAAAAAGTTGTCGCCCTGCGGCACGACGCTGCCGAGATATTTCTTCACCAGTTCGGGGTGTTTCTCGATCGCCTCGGAGATCGGGCAGAAGATGACACCGGCCCGGGCGAGTTCCTCCTGAAAGGTGGTGCCCACGCTGACCGAATCGAACACCGCATCGACGGCGACCTTGCGGCCTTCGGCCGGGGCCTGCTCGGCCCCCTCGACTCCGGCAAGGATCATCTGCTCGCGCAGCGGGATGCCGAGCTTCTCATAGGTTTCCAGAAGCTTGGGGTCCACCTCGTCAAGCGACTTGGGCTTTTTCTCCATGCTCTTGGGCTTGGCGTAATAATACTGCTCCTGGTAGTCGATGGGCGGGATTTCCAGCATCGCCCAGTCGGGCTCCTCCATGCCCTGCCAGCGGCGATAGGCCTGCAGCCGCCACTCGGTCATCCACTCGGGCTCGTTGTTCTTGTCCGAGATCAGGCGGACGATGTCCTCGCTCAACCCCTTGGGTGCGAAATCCATCTCGATATCGGTGGACCAGCCGTGCTTGTACTTGCCCGCCATCGAGGCGACGGTTTCCACCGTCTCGCGATCGACGCCTTCGCGGACTTCCGTGTCATCCAGTGCTGCCATGGCGTTTCCCGTCTCTCCTGTTCACATCCGGGCATGCGCCCGGGAAGCTTCTTGCAAGGATGGCCCGGCCTCAAGCGGCGCGGGCGCGATGTTTCGTCAGCTGCGCCAGCCAGGTCTGCGCAAAGCGCTCGACCTCCTCGCGCGTCGTCGCCGGGCCCAGCGACACCCGGATCGCCGAGGCCGCTATGCGGGCATCATGGCCCATCGCGCGCAGAACCCGGCTTTCGCGAACCTTGCCCGACGAGCACGCCGCCCCCGCCGAGACGGCGAAACCGGCAAGGTCCATCGCCATCACCTGCGTCTCGCCCTTCCAGCCCGGCGTGGCAAGGCACAAGGTGTTGGGCAGCCGCGCGCCCGTATTCCCGACAAAAATAGTCTCTGGCGCGCCGGCTGCCAGAGCCTCGGCTAGAATATTTCTAAGTTTTTCGACGCGCTCCCATTCACCCGCGGCCAGATCGCGCGCCGCCGCCTCGGCCGCGGCGCCGAATCCGGCGATGCCGATGACATTCTCGGTGCCCGCGCGGCGCCCCATCTCCTGCCCGCCGCCGCGTATGCGCGCCTCAAGCTCGACACCGCGCCGCATCACCAGCGCCCCCACCCCCTTGGGTCCGCCCAGCTTGTGCGCCGAGACCAGCCCCATCTGAACGCCCAGCCAGTTGAAGGCCAGCGGCAGCTTGCCGAAAGCCTGGGTCAGATCCGACACCGCCAGCCCCTCGGGCAGGTCCTGCACGACGCCGGTTTCGGAATTGGCAAGCTGCAACGCCGCGCGCGCCGGGTCGGGCACCTGCACGCGCCCATCGGGCCCGGTCTCCAGGACCGGATCGATCCATTCGCGCACCGCGTCATGTTCGATCTCGCTGCCCTGCAGGCCGCGCCCGGCAAGCGCCAGCGCCGCAGCCTCGGTCGCGCCCGAGGTGAACACGATCTCGGCGCCATCCGCGCCCAGCGCCGCTGCCACCTGCGCGCGGGCGCGCTCGATCAGCGCGCGCGCGGCGCGCCCCTCGGCATGAACCGAGGACGGGTTGCCGACCACATCCATCGCCGCGATCATCGCCGCGCGCGCCTCGGCGCGCAGCGGGGCGGTCGCGTTCCAGTCAAGATAGCTGCGCGCGCGCGTCATTCCGCGTCCACCACCTGAACGAGATTGGGCACCGCCGGACAGGGCGAGAGCGCATTGTTCACCACATCCGACAACCGAGTCTGATGAAGGAAGACATAGACATGCGCCGACAGCCCCTCCCAAAGCCGGTTGCTCAACGATTGCGCCTTCGAGCCCGAAACGCCCCCCGACACCCCCGCGCCGGTGTGCAGGGCGCTCACCGTCTCTTCCACCGCTTCGAACACATCCACCACGCGGATCGCGTCGGGCGATTTCGCCAGCCTGTAGCCGCCGCCGGGGCCACGCACCGATTCAACCAGACCGGCGCGCCGCAGCTTGACGAAAAGCTGCTCGAGATAGGGCTGCGAGACCTTCTGGCGTCGCGCGACCTCGGCCAGCGACACCAGCTCACCCTCGGGCGCCAGCGCCAGATCGACAAGCGCAACCATCGCATAGCGGCCTTTCGTCGAGAGTTTCATCCGCTTTCCCCGGCCAAATCAATTGACGCGCGTGGCCTCGCACCTTAACTCCGATACGGTCGCCGGCGTCCCAGCAGTCGCCATCAAGCAGTCGAGCTTAGAACAATTCTAAATCCATGGCCCGGCGCGGTCAACAACCGCGCCCGCGTCATACCAAGCAGAGGAAAGACAGGCAACTGAATGCCCGAAGTGATTTTTCCCGGACCCGATGGCCGCCTCGAAGGCCGCTACCACCCGCAGCAGAGGCGCGACGCCCCGATCGCGCTGATGTTGCATCCGCATCCGCAATTCGGTGGCACGATGAACAATCGGGTGGTCTACAACCTGCATTACACCTTCTACCGAATGGGATTTTCGGTGCTGCGCTTCAACTTCCGCGGCGTCGGGCGCAGCCAGGGCGAATACGACCAGGGGGTGGGCGAGCTTTCCGATGCCGCCGCCGCGCTCGACTATCTTCAGGCGATGAACCAGAACGCCAAACACTGCTGGGTGGCGGGGTTCAGCTTCGGCGCCTGGAT
>PWLT01000103.1 GCA_003558415.1 Hyphomicrobiales bacterium | reverse complement strand
CTGATGGAGGCCGCGGGCCCGCTGATCATCGCGCTCGACCGGCTGTGCCTGACGATCTTCGTGATCGAGCTCACGCTCAAGATGTTCGCGCAACGCCTGCGCTTCTTCACCTCGGGGTGGAACGTCTTTGATTTCTTGATCGTCGGGATTTCGCTGGTGCCGGGGGCGGGCGCCTATTCGGTGCTGCGCGCGCTGCGCATCCTGCGCCTGCTGCGGGTGGTGTCGGTCACGCCCAGCCTGCGCCGCGTGGTCGAGGGGTTCCTCAAGGCACTTCCCGGCATGGGTTCGGTCTTCCTGCTGATGACGATGATCTTCTATATCGGCGCGGTGATGGCGACGAAGCTCTTTCAGGAGAGTTTCCCGCAATGGTTCGGCACCATCGGGCGCTCGGCCTATTCGCTGTTCCAGATCATGACACTGGAAAGCTGGTCGATGGGCATCGTGCGCCCGGTGATGGAGGTCTACCCCTACGCCTGGGCGTTCTTCGTCCCCTTCATCATGATGACCACCTTCGCGGTGGTGAACCTTCTGGTCGGTCTGATCGTCAACTCGATGCAGGACGCCCACCACGCGGAGGACGTGGTCAAGACCGACGCCTATCGCGACGAGGTGCTCAAGCGGCTCGAGTCGATCGAGGCGCGGTTGAAGGCGCGCGGCGACTGAACCCGCCCCCTGCCCGTTGCGGTCGATCACGCAAATGCGAACGAGCTGATCGAATTCCTCGCTCTGGTTTTGCGGATTTCAGGGTAGAATCCTCCAAAACGAGAACGAGGGCAGGCAAATGAAACTGATTCGGGTGGTGATTCTCGCCGTTCTGGCGGTTGGGCTGGCCGCATGTGGCGAGCGGTCGAAGTTCCGCACCTATGACGGCCCCGAAGTCACCCACATCAACGTCCACAAGGCCGAGCGGCGCATGGATCTGATGCACCATGACAAGCTGCTCAAACGCTACCGCGTCGATCTGGGCCGCAACCCGGTGGGGCAGAAGAAGCGTGAAGGCGACGGCCGCACCCCCGAGGGCGTCTATTTCATCGATCGGCGCAACCCCAACAGCGCCTTTCACCTGTCACTGGGCATTTCCTATCCTGATCCCTCGGACCAGCTCCGCGCGAAGGAGGCCGGCGACAACCCCGGCGGCGATATCTTCATTCACGGGCGCGGACCGAGGTTCCAGGACGCGAACGGCGACTGGACCGAAGGCTGCATCGCAGTAAGCGACCGCGAGATGGAAGACATCTATGCGATGGTGCGCGTGGGCACGCCGATCTACATCACGCCCTGACCCGCAATGCGGCCCGGGCCTGAGGGAACGGGGCCGCGCTGGCTCGGAACACCGGTGACCAGCGTCCACCAGAGCTTGCCGTTCGCCTCCTGATGGAAGGCAAAGCCCATGTCGCGTGCCTCCGGGTCAAGCAACAGGCTGCGCGTGTCGCGCTCCTGCATCCAGGCCCGCAGCGTCTCCAGCTCGCTCTCGAAGGTTTCCGAGACCAGCTCGCCGCGCATCGCGCCCGCATAGCCGGCGCGCGACACGCGCTCGACGGGCGAGGACCCGTCGGAGCCGAAATGCCACGGCCGCCCCTGGCGGGACATGTCGCGCGAATGCGTCGCTGCAGCAGCAGTCAGGCGCGAATTCAGCTCCAGCGGCCGAACGCCGGCATTGCTGCGCAGCGTGTTCACCGCCTCGAGCATCCGGCTCTGGATTGCCGGCAGATCGTCCTGCGTGATCCGATAGACACGCTGGACCGGGGTGCCATCCTCGTCCAAAGGCGGCGGAGACCCCGCCGGACCCGCGGCACAGGCCGCCAGCCCCAGAACCGCCACCATCATCAGAGAGATTATCCGTGCCATCGCATCACCCGTACCTTCCGGCCGCCACCGTTACCCTGAACTCGCAAGACATTCAAACGCAACTGTGCGTGAAAGCGCCTTCCCCGCGCGCCCCCCGGCGCGCCGCGAGTTGCAATTCCGTCTCACTCCCGGCCCCGCCGGCGTCGCAAGGACCGCCCCTTTTCGCGCAGGCCGCGCTTGCTGTCCCTGTCGGCTCGCGTCGCCCCTGGGGGGTGTTGCCAATTTGACGAAGGAGCGGCAAACTACGCCCCTGTATGAAAAAGACCCGTTGCATTTCATGAATCAAGATGCTTTCACGAGCGATACGAGGTACAGTCTTGGATGCTCCCGTCGCCCTCTGAAAAAATGCGACGTTGGGCAATTACTGGAGGTTGACATGAAGAAACTCGCACTCGCTGCCGCGATTTCCGCTTTCGCGACCGCGTCCTTCGCAGGTGGTGGTACCGCCAAGTATGAAGAGCCGGTCATCGAGCCGGTCGTCATCGAGGAGGAGACCCGCAAGGGTGCCGCGGGCATCGTGGTTCCGATCCTGCTTCTGGCCGTTCTCGTCGCCGCCGTCGCGACGCGCTGATCGGCAAGCATCCCAGGATGTGGCAGGCCGCCGGGAAACCGGCGGCCTCCTTTCGTTTCGCGGTGCCGGTCAATCGAGCCAGCCGCTGAGATTTCGATCGATCACCTCTGCCAGCGCGCGAATATGCGCATCCTCGGCATTCAGGCAGGGGATATAGGTGAACTGCTCACCCCCGGCTTCCTCGAAACCCTCGCGGATCTCCTCGTTGATCTCCTCGAGCGTCTCGATGCAATCGGCGGAAAAGGCCGGCGCGATGACCGCGATGCGCTTCTTTCCCGCCTTTGCCAATTCGGCCACATGTTCCACCGTATAGGGGCGCAGCCACTCCTCGCTTCCGAAGACCGACTGAAACGTGGTCTGAATGCTGTCTTCCTGCCATCCAAGCCGCTCGCGCAACAGACGCGTCGTTTTCTGGCACTGGCAATGATAGGGGTCGCCCTCCAGAAGGTAGCGTTTCGGCATCCCGTGATATGAGGCCACCACGATATCGGGCTTTTCCTCGAGTCCGTCCCAGACCCGCCGGACCGAATCCGCCAGCGCCTCGATATAGGCGGGATGGTCGAAATAGGGCGGCACAGTGCGCACGGCAGGTTGCCATTTCTCGCTCGCGAGCGCGCGGAAGAACTGATCATTCTCCGTCGCCGTGGTGGCACCCGCATAATGGGGATAGAGCGGGAAGAAGAGAATTTTCTCGCAGCCGGCTTCCACCATCGCGCGCACCTTCGACGGCGTCGAGGGATTGCCATAGCGCATGCAGAAATCGACCATGACCGCATCGCCATGACGCTGCGCCATCGCCTCGGAGATCTTCGCCGTCTGCTCCTTGGTGATGGTCATCAAGGGGCTTTCGCCCGCCTCATCGTTCCAGATCGACTTGTAGGCCCGCCCGGAGGTGAAGGGCCGCTTGGTCAGGATGATGAGTTGCAACAGCGGCTGCCATTTCCAGGCGGGATAGTCGATGACGCGCTGATCGGAGAGGAATTCGTTGAGATAGCGCCGCATCGACCAGTAGTCGTAATTGTCGGGCGTGCCCAGATTGGCCAGCAGAACACCGACCTTCGCACGGGGCACGGGCGGATGGTCGGCGGGCGCATGGGCCAGCCGGCCCTCTCCCGGCCTGTCGGATTGCACCGTCGCTGCGGTGGGGGTGGCGGCATGGCCGCGCGAAACATTCGGCATCTGGCGTCCTGTCGTGGCTGAATGGCTGATGTCGTCGTCAGGTTGGCAACTTAAGGAGCACTCCGCCCGGGTCAATCGCGGCGCGGGGTCGGCGTGCTGTCGGGCAGCGCAATCTCGGCCGTGCCCAGAGCATCGGCCAGCCGCGTGCGCCCCATGCCCGGACGCAGCGGCTGCGGCTGGTTCGCCGCCGGGGCCCAGCCGGTGAGCCAGATCATCTCGAAGCTCGCGCGGATGCGCCCGCCCTCGGCCGGGTAAGCCTGCGCGTAGCGCCTCGCGGCCTCGTCGAATAGAGCGCGCGATACCGGCCGGCGCGAGCGCGCGGCGAGCGCGTTTGCCTCGCCCATGGCGCGCAGATCGTGCATCAGCGCCCAGGCGTCGCGGTAGCTGACGCTGCGCGGCGCGCTGTCGGCGACCGGCAGGGCAAATCCGGCGCGCTGCAACAGCGCGCCCAGATCGCGGATCTCGCCCATCGGCAGCACCCGCGGCGCCAGCCCGCCCGACAGCGCCGCCTCCGCCTCGGCCAGACAGGCGCGCAGCTCCGCCAGGGTCTGCCCGCCGAACATCACCCCCAGAAACAGCCCGTCGGGGCGCAGCGCGCGGCGGCACTGGACAAGCTGACCCACCGGATCGGCGGACCAGTGCAGGGCGAGGGCATGCACCATCAGATCATGCGCGCCGGGCTCGAGGTCGAGCACCTCCCTGTCCTCCACCACGCGCGCCTGCGGCAACACACTGCGCCAGAAATCCGGGTGCCCCGTAACCAGGGCCGGATCGGTAAAGGTTCTGTTAACCTCGGCGAGTCTTTCCTTGAGCTCGCCGGCCGCGTCCTCATGCAGGAACATCGCGCGGGCGCGGGCACGGGCACGATTGCGGCGCAACGCGGCGCGGTCGGTCAGGTCGGGCGGTCGGGTGCTGGTCATCGGCTGTTCCTTGGGGGCAATGTAGGGGGCTGCGAATGCGAATGCAAAGCGCGCTGCGCCTGCTCTATCCGCCGCAATGCCTCAATTGCCGCGCCCTGGTGGAAAGCGACCATGCGCTCTGCGCCGCCTGCTGGCGCGACACGCCCTTCATCACCGGGCTGGTCTGCGATGCCTGCGGCACCCCCCTGCCCGGCGAGCCGGGCGCGGAGGCCGTGCATTGCGATGACTGTTTGCAGATCCCGCGCCCCTGGGCCCGGGGCCGCGCAGCGCTCACTTATGACGACAATGCCCGCCGGCTCGTGCTGGGGCTCAAGCATGGGGACCGGCTCGACCTCGTGCGGCCCGCGGCGGGGTGGATGGCGCGCGCGGGCGGTGGGTTGCTCGACGCGGATGCGCTGGTCGTGCCGGTTCCGCTGCACTGGAGCCGGCTGCTGCGGCGGCGCTACAATCAGGCCGCCTTGCTCGCCCGCGCGCTCGCCGCGCAGAGCGGCCTGCGCTGCTGCCCCGATCTGCTGGGGCGCCGCCGCCGGACCGCCAGCCAGGACGGCCGCGACCGCGAGGCGCGGTTTCGCAACCTCGACGCCGCGATCGCCCCCCATCCGCGCCGCGCGCATCTGCTGCGCGGCGCGCGCATCCTGCTCATCGACGACGTGATGACCTCGGGCGCCACGCTCACCGCGGCGAGCGCGGCCTGCCTGGACGGCGGCGCGCGCAGCGTCGACATGCTCGTCCTCGCCCGCGTTGCGAAGCTTCCCTGAATCCGTATAGTCGCGCAAACAAAAGGAGCGCGAATGCAAGCCGTTGAAATCTATACCCGCCCCATGTGCGGGTTCTGCCACGCAGCCAGACGGCTGCTCACCGGAAAGGGCGTGAGCTTCACCGAACATGACATCTGGGCCGAACCCGAGCGCAAGGCAGAGATGATGCAGCGCGCGAAGGGGCAGCGCACCGTGCCGCAGATCTTCATCGGCGACACCCATGTCGGCGGCTGTGACGAGCTCTACGCGCTCGAACGCGCCGGCAAGCTCGATCCGCTCCTGCAAGGTTGAGATGCGTGCCGCGCTGATCCAGCTCACCGCGAGCGACG